>NZ_JAPSIW010000139.1 GCF_031178505.1 Streptomyces sp.
CGTTCTTCACCAGGCCGGCGCCGAAGGGGATGCCGGAGGCCTCGGCGTAACCGATCGCGGCCGGGGTGCCGGACTCCGGCGTCGCTATCACCAGGTCGGCCTCGACCGGCGCCTCCTTGGCGAGGCGACGGCCCATCTCCACGCGGGAGAGGTACACGTTCCGGCCGGCGATGTCCGTGTCGGGACGGGCCAGGTAGACGTACTCGAAGACACAGCCCTTGGGCTTCGCTTCCGCGAATCGCGAGGTACGGATGCCGTTCTCGTCGATGGCGATCAGCTCGCCGGGCTCGACCTCGCGGACGAAGCTGGCGCCGCAGATGTCGAGGGCGGCGGACTCGGAGGCCACCACCCAGCCGCGCTCCAGCCGGCCGAGGACCAGCGGGCGGATGCCCTGCGGGTCACGGGCCGCGTAGAGCGTGTGCTCGTCCATGAAGACGAGGGAGAAGGCGCCCCGGACCTCGGGGAGGACCTTCGCGGCGGCCTGCTCGATGGTGAGCGGCTCGCCGTCCTCGTCCACCTGGCCCGCGAGGAGCGCGGTGACCAGGTCCGTGTCGTTGGTGGCGGCGACCTGGGTCGCGCGCCCTTCCCTCTTGGGCAGGTCGGCGACCATCTCGGCGAGCTGCGCCGTGTTCACCAGGTTGCCGTTGTGGCCGAGCGCGATCGAGCCGCGGGCGGTCGCCCGGAACGTCGGCTGCGCGTTCTCCCACACGGACGCCCCGGTGGTCGAGTAGCGGGCGTGTCCGACCGCGATGTGACCTTGGAGGGAACCGAGAGAGGTCTCGTCGAAGACCTGGGAAACGAGCCCCATGTCCTTGAAGACGAGGATCTGGGAGCCGTTGCTGACCGCGATTCCCGCGGATTCCTGGCCCCGATGCTGGAGGGCGTAGAGCCCGAAGTACGTGAGCTTTGCGACCTCTTCACCCGGAGCCCAGACACCGAAGACGCCACACGCGTCCTGGGGGCCTTTCTCGCCGGGGAGCAGGTCGTGATTGAGTCGACCGTCACCACGTGGCACGTTTCCGAGTGTAGACGGGCTCGACCACTGGTCCGAATTGGCGAAATCGCGGACCCGCCCCACTCGTACGATCACACCAATTGATCGTCGGCACCTTGGAGGGCCCTACAAGGCAGGCGGCGGAAGGGTTCCCGCCGCCCGCGCCCTCCCGGCACGGGCCCCGTACCGGCCCGTAACCCGGCTGTCGATGTGACGGAGTTCGCAATCCAGCGGCCCGTCACCGGCCCGCGCTACGCGCGTCCGGGGGTCTCGGCCCGCGCCGTGAACCCCTCCCCCGAGGCGTCCGTGAGGGTCAGCGAGCGGTGGTCCAGCCGGTAGGTGAGCGGCCCGTCGAGGAACTCGTACAGCTTCGTCTCCAGGCTCATCTGCGGACTCGTGCAGATCATGCGGGTGGTGGCCGCCGGGCCCTCGACCGTCAGGGTCCGCCCGTCGGCGCGGGCGGTGGCGGAGAAGTTGTTGCAGCCGAGGTTGCCGGTGACCCGGCCGTCCGTGCCGATCACCATCCGAGCCTTGCCCCCGCTGCCGGCGGGCAGGGAGGCGGTGGTCCCGCCGGAGACCAGCCCGTCGATCCTCCAGGTGGTGCCGCGCAGCGGCGCGGACGGCTCACGGGACAGCTCCACACCGCCGCGTCCGTCGGCGGAGGTGAGGGTGAGGGCGTCCCCGTCCAGCCGGCCGTTCAGCTTCCCGGAGAAGGCCTTGAGCAGGGCGGATTCAAAACGTTCCCGGTCGGCCGGGCAGCCCATCGCGGTGACCTCGTGCGAGGAGACGGTGAGGGTGTCGCCGTTCACGGCGACGGCGGCCCCGAAGTGGTTGCAGCCGGAGTTCCCCTTCGCCCGGCCCTTCTGGGCGAAGTCGAGCGAGGCCCCGTCCGGGGCCGCGGACCTGGTTCCGTCGACCGTGACCGACTCGATCGTCCAGTGGGTGCCGGTGACGGGCAGGTCCGGGGCGACCGTGCCCGCTCCGGGGCCCCCGTCCCCTCCTTCCGTGCCGCAGGCGGCGAGGAGGAGGACCAGGGCGGCGGCTGCGAGAGTGCGCGGCTTCTGCATGCCGGTGGGACGGGCGCCGCCCCCGGCCGGTTCCGCTCCGGCCGTTTCCGCCGGTCAGCCCATCAGGGGCAGCAGCGCGGCGAGATCGGCCCGTTCACCGCTCGCGCTCACCCGGGCCGCCTCCCGCTCCGCCGCCCACCCGGTACGGCCGGTCGCCAGCCGGATCCAGGTCAGCGGGTCCGTCTCGACCACGTTCGGCGGAGTGCCCCGGGTGTGCCGGGGCCCCTCCCCGCACTGCACCACCGCGAACGGCGGAATCCGCACCTCCACTGCCCCGCCCGGCGCCTTCACCGCGAGCGCGTCGGCCAGCAGCCGCGTGCAGGCGGCGAGGGCCTGCCGGTCGTACGGGACGGTGGCACCGGTCGCCGCCACGAGGTCGTCGGTGTGGACGACCAGTTCGACGGTCCGGGTCACCAGGAAGTCGGCCAGGGTCATGGCACCGAGGCCGACCGGGAGCAACCGGGCGTCGTCGGCGGCGGCCACCGCCTCCTCGTACGCCCGCGCCGTCCGCTCGTACAGCGCGGGCAGGTCGGAGGCGTCGATTCCCCGGGTGTGCCCGTCGATCCGCTCCGCCGCCGCCGCGGTCGCGAGGGGCCAGTCGGTCAGCGCCAGTTCCGCCGCGGCCGGGGCGGGCCGGCCGAGCAGCTCCGCCACGGAGCCGACCATCCACGCCAGGTGCGCCGCGAGGTCCCGTACGGTCCACTCCCCCAGCCGCGTGGGGCCGTCGAGCTGCTCGGGTGTGAGCGCCTCCACGGCCTCGCGCACGTGCCCGAACTGGGCGCGCACGGCGGCACGGGTCCTGGCGGAGTCATAACGGCGGGGGCGCTTCCTGGCGGGTGGCATGGGCAGAGGCTAGCGCCGAGACTGGAGGAGGGAGGCACACCCTCGCGACAGGCAGTGAAAGCAGGCGACGGGACATGACCCACCACGAGCACCCCGACGCGGCCCTGGTGCGCCGCGGCTACGAAGCGTTCACCTCGGGAGACATGGACACGCTGGGCTCCCTGATGACGGGTGACTGCACCCACCACGTGCCCGGCACCACCCGCTTCGGCGGCCACTTCAAGGGCCGGGACAACGTCCTCGGCATGTACCGGGCCCTCGGCGAGTACACCGGCGGCACGCTGCGCGTCGAACTCGGCTCCGTCCTCGTCGACGGGCGCGGCCACGCCGTGGCGACGCACCAGCTGTTCGCCGAACACGGCGACCGGGGCATCGAGATGCCGGGCGCCCTCGTCTTCACGATCATCGGCGGCAAGGTCTCCGACATCGACGAGTGCGTGGCGGACATCGAGGAACTCGACGCCTTCTACTCGCTCGACGGCTGAGCCGGGCGCGGGCCGCGCGCGGGACGCGGACGAGCCCCCGCCCGGACCGTGCGGGTCCGGACGAGGGCTCTCCCGGACGAGAGGTCAGGCCAGCAGCGCCGGGATCGTGGCCTCGTGGGCCGTGCGCAGCTCCTCCAGCGAGAGGCTGAACTCGCCCTGGACCTCGATCGTGTCACCGTCGACGACGCCGATCCGGGTCGCCGGCAGACCCCGCGCACCGCACATGTCGGTGAAGCGGAGCTCCTCGCTGCGCGGGACGGCGACGACCGCGCGGCCCGCCGACTCGGAGAAGAGGAAGGTGAAGGCGTCCAGGCCCTCGGGGACGACCAGCCGCGCGCCGTTGCCGCCGCGCAGGCAGGACTCGACGACCGCCTGGACCAGACCGCCGTCGGACAGGTCGTGGGCCGCGTCGATCATGCCGTCGCGGGAGGCCGAGATCAGGATCTCGCCGAGCAGCTTCTCCCGGTCGAGGTCCACGGCCGGCGGCAGACCGCCGAGGTGCTGGTGGATCGCCTCGGACCAGGCCGAGCCGCCGAACTCCTCCTTGGTGTCGCCCAGCAGGTAGAGGAGCTGGCCCTCTTCCGCGAAGGCGATCGGGGTGCGGCGGTTGACGTCGTCGATCACACCGAGGACGGCCACGACGGGCGTCGGGTGGATGGCCACGTCACCGGTCTGGTTGTACAGCGACACGTTGCCGCCGGTGACCGGGGTGCCGAGCGCCAGGCAGCCGTCCGCGAGACCACGGGTGGCCTCGGCGAACTGCCACATGACGGCCGGGTCCTCGGGCGAACCGAAGTTCAGGCAGTCCGAGATCGCCAGCGGCTTGGCACCGGAGGCGGCGACGTTGCGGTACGCCTCCGCCAGCGCGAGCTGCGCGCCCGTGTACGGGTCGAGCTTCGCGTACCGGCCGTTGCCGTCGGTCGCCATGGCCACGCCCAGGTTCGACTCCTCGTCGATCCGGATCATGCCCGCGTCCTCGGGCTGCGCGAGGACGGTGTTGCCCTGCACGAAGCGGTCGTACTGGTCGGTGATCCACGCCTTGGAGGCCTGGTTCGGGGAGGAGACGACCTTGAGAACCTGGTCCTTGAGCTCCTCGCCGTTCCGCGGGCGGGGCAGCTTGCCGGCGTCGTCGGCCTGGAGGGCGTCCTGCCACTCCGGGCGCGCGTACGGCCGGTGGTAGACCGGGCCCTCGTGCGCGACCGTGCGCGGCGGGACGTCGACGATCTGCTCGCCGTGCCAGAAGATCTCCAGGCGCTCGCCGTCGGTCACCTCACCGATGACGACGGCGATGACGTCCCACTTCTCGCAGATCTCCAGGAAGCGGTCGACGTGCTGCGGCTCGACGATCGCGCACATGCGCTCCTGCGACTCGCTCATGAGGATCTCCTCGGGCGAGAGCGTCGCGTCGCGCAGGTGGACCTTGTCGAGGTCGACCCGCATGCCGCCGGAACCGGCGGAGGCCAGCTCGGAGGTGGCGCAGGACAGGCCGGCGCCGCCGAGGTCCTGGATGCCGGCGACCAGCTTCTCCTTGAAGATCTCCAGGGTGCACTCGATGAGGAGCTTCTCCTGGAAGGGGTCGCCGACCTGGACGGCGGGGCGCTTGGTGGGCTTGGTGTCGTCGAAGGTCTCGGACGCGAGGACCGAGACGCCGCCGATGCCGTCGCCGCCGGTGCGGGCGCCGTAGAGGATGACCTTGTTGCCGGGGCCGGAGGCCTTGGCGAGGTGGATGTCCTCGTGCTTCATGACGCCGATGCAGCCGGCGTTGACCAGCGGGTTGCCCTGGTAGCAGGAGTCGAAGACGACCTCGCCGCCGATGTTCGGCAGGCCCAGGCAGTTGCCGTAGCCGCCGATGCCGGCGACGACGCCGGGCAGGACGCGCTTGGTGTCGGGGTGGTCGGCGGCGCCGAAGCGCAGCGGGTCGACCACGGCGACCGGGCGGGCGCCCATGGCGAGGATGTCGCGGACGATGCCGCCGACGCCGGTGGCCGCGCCCTGGTAGGGCTCGATGTACGACGGGTGGTTGTGCGACTCGACCTTGAAGGTGACCGCGTAGCCCTGGCCGACGTCGACGACGCCGGCGTTCTCGCCGATGCCGACGAGCATGGCGTCGTTCTCGGGGGCCTTCTCGCCGAACTGCTTCAGGTGGACCTTGCTGCTCTTGTACGAGCAGTGCTCGGACCACATGACGGAGTACATGGCGAGCTCGGCGCCGGTGGGACGGCGGCCCAGGATCTCGCGGATGCGCGCGTACTCGTCCTGCTTGAGGCCGAGTTCCCTCCAGGGCTGCTCGACGTCAGGCGTCTCGGTCGCGTGCGTGACGGTGTCGAGAGTCATGCGTTGACCAGCTTCTTGAGGATCGAGGTGAAGAAACCGAGCCCGTCGGTCCTGCCGGTGCCGATCAGCGGCTCCACGGCGTGCTCGGGGTGCGGCATGAGGCCGACGACGTTGCCCGCGGCGTTGGTGATGCCCGCGATGTCGCGCAGGGAGCCGTTGGGGTTCACGTCGAGGTAGCGGAAGGCCACTCGCCCCTCGGCCTCCAGCTCGTCGAGCGTGTGCTCGTCGGCGACGTACCGGCCGTCCATGTTCTTGAGCGGGACCTCGATCTCCTGGCCCTCGGTGTAGTCCGAGGTCCAGGCGGTCTCCGCGTTCTCCACCCGCAGCTTCTGGTCACGGCAGATGAAGTGGAGGTGGTTGTTGCGCAGCATGGCACCCGGCAGCAGGTGGGCCTCGGTGAGGATCTGGAAGCCGTTGCAGATGCCGAGGACGGGCATGCCCGCCTTCGCCTGCTCGATGATCGTCTCCATCACCGGCGAGAAGCGGGAGATGGCTCCGGCCCGCAGGTAGTCGCCGTAGGAGAAACCACCGGCCAGGACCACGGCGTCGACCTGCTTCAGGTCCTTGTCGCGGTGCCAGAGCGAGACGGGCTCGGCGCCCGCGAGGCGGGCGGCGCGCAGCGCGTCCTGGTCGTCGAGCGTTCCGGGGAACGTGACGACGCCGATGCGTGCGGTCACGACTCCACCTTCACGACGAAGTCTTCGATCACGGTGTTGGCAAGGAAGGTTTCGGCCATCTCATGGATGCGGGCGAGGGCGGCGTCGTCGACCGGTCCCTCCACCTCCAGCTCGAAGCGCTTCCCCTGACGGACGTCGGCGATTCCGGCGAACCCGAGGCGGGGCAGTGCACGCTGCACCGCCTGTCCCTGCGGGTCGAGGATCTCCGGCTTGAGCATGACGTCGACTACGACGCGTGCCACTGGCACTCCCGGTGGTGTGTTGCGTGGGCGGTTCCCTCAGCGTACCTGCCTCCAAATTCTACGCGGGTAGAGATCTGAAGGATCCTACAAATGGCCTCCCGCGGACGCCCGGCCGGAGGATGATCCACCCCAATGCCCCGCACACCCCGCCGCACATGAAATGCGAGTGAAATATCGCACCCCCCAATGCCCCGGGACACGCTGAGACAATTGGCAGGGCTTCACAATGCGACGCCCGTCGCTGTACAAAGGATTCCAGAGGAAAGAAACATTGTCCCTGGGCAGCCATATGCCCGGCATCGCCGCACGTCAGAGCGGAATCGAACGCCCCTGATACGCGGCGGGCCACAGGAAAGGACCGATATCCGTGGCGCAGCGTGTGGTGGTCACCCTCTCCGATGACATCGACGGCGGAGAAGCAGCGGAAACGGTCGCCTTCGGCCTCGACGGGAAGATGTACGAGATCGACCTGAATGCTGCCAATGCAAAGAAACTCCGCAAGGCCCTCGCGCCCTACCTCGCGGCCGGCCGGAAGCTGACCGGCAAGGCGGCGGCGGGCGGCGGCGCGGCCGGCGGGGCCGGGACGTACACGCACACCGCCCTCGCCCCCGACCCGGCGGCGGTCCGCGCCTGGGCCCAGGCCCACAAGATGGACGTTCCCGCCCGGGGTCGCATCCCCAAGGCCGTGTACGAGGCGTTCCGCGCGGCGGGCTGAGCGGTGCCGGGCGGCGCGTGCCCGGCCGGCCTCCGGGGTGGCGCCGGGCAGGGCGGACGGCGGACGGCCCGGCGCCGGGCGGGTGCGGACGGCGGGCGGCCCCGGGGGGCCTCAGGGGCGGCTCCGGCCTCCGCCCCGGAGCCGATTTGCATTGCACCCCCCATGATCCGCTAGAGTCTGAAGCACGCCGAGGGGCGAGGCCGAAAAGGCCGAACCCCACGCAGCGTGCGGGTGTAGTTCAGTAGTAGAACATCCCCCTTCCAGGGGGAAGGCGCAGTGTGCGATCCCTGTCACCCGCTCTGCATCGCTCGACCGACCACTCCGGTGGATGAGGTAGAGTGGTGCCCGCACCGCCCGGTGAAAGCCGGTCGGGAGCAATGCGGACGTGGCTCAGTTGGTAGAGCATCACCTTGCCAAGGTGAGGGTCGCGAGTTCGAATCTCGTCGTCCGCTCAGGGAGCGAAGGCCCCGGTTCTCAGGAACCGGGGCCTTCGTCGTTCCCTTCCCCGGCGCGTCTGCCGCCCCATGACATTTGTCAGCGGGGGTGATGACAGCGCGCACTGCCCCCATGCCCCGCCCGGCGCCAGCCTGGATCCATGACACCTGCGATCGAGGCGACCGAGCTGCGCCGCACCTACGCCGGCGGCGCGTCCGGCGGCCCCGGGGCGCGTTCCGCGACCCGTACCTCCCGGCGGTCCGGGGGCGGCTACGACGCGGTGCGCGGGATCTCCTTCAGCGTCCCGCGCGGCGAGATCTTCGCGCTCCTCGGCACCAACGGAGCCGGAAAGACCTCCACCGTCGAACTCCTGGAAGGCCTCGCCGCACCGAGCGGCGGCACGGCCCGGGTCCTCGGCCACGACCCGTACCGCGAGCGGTCCGCCGTCCGCCCCCGCATCGGCGTCATGCTCCAGGAGGGGGGTTTCCCCTCCGACCTGACCGTGGCCGAGACCGTACGGATGTGGGCCGGCTGCACCAGCGGCGCCCGCCCCGCCGGGGAGGTCCTCGCCGCCACCGGGCTCGCCGGACGGGAGCGCGTACGGGTCAAGCAGCTCTCCGGCGGTGAGCGGCGCCGGCTCGACCTGGCGCTCGCCCTCCTCGGCCGCCCCGAGGTCCTCTTCCTCGACGAGCCCACCACCGGCCTCGACGCCGAGGGCCGCCGCGACACCTGGGAACTCGTCCGCGCCCTGCGCGCGGAGGGCACGACCGTCCTCCTCACCACCCACTACCTGGAGGAGGCCGAGACGCTCGCCGACCGGCTCGCGATCATGCACCAGGGCCGGATCGTCCTCTCCGGCACCCCGGCCGAGGTCACCGCCGCCCAGCCGGCCCGGATCCGCTTCACGCTCCCCGACGGCGTCCCCGCCGGCCGGCTCCCGCTCCGGCTGCGGGCCGCCGAGACCGCCGGCCGCGTGGAGATCCGTACCCACGCCCTCCAGGACGACCTGACCGAACTCCTCGGCTGGGCCCGGGAGGAGGGCGTACGGCTCGACGGGCTCGACGCCCGGTCCGCCTCCCTCGAAGAGGCCTTCCTCGACATCGCGTCCCGCACCGAACGGCAGGAGGCCGACGCCCGATGAGCACCACCCCGCCCTCCGCGTCACCGTCCGCGGCGGTCGCGGCCCCGGCGCCCGCCGGAGGGGCCTCCACGACCCGCACCCGGCTCGCCGCCCTCGGCCGCGCCGAACTGACCCTCCTCGGGCGCAACCGGAACAACCTCTTCATCGCGGTGCTCATGCCGCTGCTCATGGTGTTCCTGCTGCGCTCCTCGCTCGGCGGCCTCGACACGGAGACCCTGCCGATGGGCACCGGGGCGGCCACCCTCATCGGCGGCACCGGCATGATCGTGCTGCTCGTCGTCTACATGGGACTCGTCTCCAGCCTGGTCGCCCGCCGGGAGGAGCTGGTCCTCAAGCGGCTGCGCACGGGTGAGGCGAGCGACGCCGAGATCCTCGCCGGGGCCGCCCTGCCCTCCGCCGCCATCGCCCTCGTGCAGTGCGCGGTCCTCACCGTCGCCGGGTTCGCCGTCCTGGACGTGGCCGCGCCCGCCCGCCCGGATCTGCTGGTCCTCGGCCTTCTCGCCGCGATCGCGCTCATGGCCGGGCTCGCCGCCGTCACCACGGCCGTCACCCGCACCGTCGAGAGCGCCGGGCTGACCACCCTGCCGCTGTTCCTGGTCTCCGCCTTCGGCTCGGGCCTCTTCGTCCCACGCGACGCGCTGCCGCCGCTCGCCGCCGACCTGTGCGGGCTGCTGCCCCTCAGCGGCGTCATGGAGTTCGTCCGCGCCGGATGGCTCGGGACGGCGCACGCGGGGAGCCTCCTGACCGCCGCCCTCAATACAGTGGCCTGGGGCGTCCTCACCGGCTGGGCGGTCCGGCAGTGGTTCCGCTGGGAGCCGCGGCGCTGAAGGAGTCGGTGAGGGCCGGTGACGCGGGGAAGGGGGGCCGGGAGGCATGTCCGGACTGACGGGGTGGTGGTCCCGGCGCAGCAGCGCGGCCAAGGTCGAGCTGTACACCCGGTGGACCTTCCACGTCTTCGCGCCGCTGGAGGTCGTCTCGCTCGGCGGCATCCCGCTGGGCCGTGACGCGCGCAGCCCGCTCGGGACGACCGGGGCCCTCGCCCTCTCCCTGGCGGTCTGTCTCCACGCCGTGCTCTGCGCGGTGCTGTCCTCCCGCGCCCTCGACCACACCACGGGCAAGCGGGAGCGGCCGGTCCGGCTCGCCCTGGTGGTGGCCTCCCTCACGGCGGGCGCCGGGGTCCTCCTCAACATCCTGTGGGCGGCCGGCGCGATGCCCGACGGGGCGGTCAACGTGAGCGTCCTGACCGGCGCCGCCGTCTTCACCGTCGGCGCCGTCGTGCTGTGCGTGGACCGGGTACGGCACATCACGGGCGCCGTGCTGGTGGCGGCGCTCGTCACCGGCGGCCCGGTGGCCGCCGCCGGCAACGGCCTTCCGGAGGCCGCCGGTTCCACCCTCGGCGTTCTCATCGGCGGCTGCTTCGTGGCCATGGCCTGCGGCTTCTCCTCCTGGCTGCTCGGGGTCGTGCAGGAGCTGGAACGCTCCAGGGACCTCAAGGCCCGGCTCGCCGTCGCCGAGGAGCGGCTGCGCTTCGGCCGGGACCTGCACGACGTCATGGGCCGCAACCTGTCGGTCATCGCCCTCAAGAGCGAACTCGCCGTCCAGCTCGCCCGGCGCGGGCGCCCCGAGGCCGTGGACCAGATGGTGGAGGTGCAGCGGATCGCGCACGAGTCGCAGCGCGAGGTCCGCGAGGTCGTCCGCGGCTACCGCGAGGCCGACCTGCGGGTCGAACTGGAGGGTGCCCGGGGCGTCCTGGGCGCCGCCGGCATCGACTGCGCGGTGGACGCCCCGCCGCTGGACCTGCCGGACGAGGTCCAGTCGGCGCTGGGGTGGGTCGTCCGGGAGAGCACGACGAACGTCCTGCGGCACGGGGACGCGCGCCGCTGCGCGATCGTGCTCCGCGCGGAGCCGGGCGCGGTGCTGCTGACGGTCGAGAACGACGGCGCGGGGGCCACGGCTCAGGGCGCCGGTGCGTCCGGGACCCCCGCGGGGTCCCGGGGGCCGGGCTCCGGTCTGGCCGGGCTGCGGGAACGCCTCGGGGCGGTGGACGGGACCCTGGCGGCCGGTCCCGCCGCTCCCCACTCCTTCCGCGTGACCGCCCGGGTGCCGCTGCCCCGCGCCGCTCGCCGTACCCCCGCGCGTACGCGGCGGGGAACGGGCGCCGCCGGGGACGGGGACCTTCCCGCCGCGGACGGCCCGGTGGCCGGCGGCCCCGCCGCAGACCGCGCGACGAGCCCGGCCGGTCGCGGCCCCGCGCGGGACCTCGCCCAGGATCCGGTGCCCGGCCGCCCCGCCGGGGACGACCTCGGCGGCCCCGCGCGTGAACCCGTCCGGAAAGAGGAGGTTGTCCCGTGACCGACCCCGTGCGCGTGCTGCTCGCCGATGACGAGCACCTCATCCGGGGCGCGCTCGCCGCCCTGCTCGGCCTCGAGGACGATCTCGTCGTCGTCGCCGAGGCCGCGACCGGGCCCGAGGCTCTGGCCATGGCCCGGGCGCACCGGCCCGACGTCGCCGTTCTCGATCTGCAGATGCCCGGGGCGGACGGTGTGACGGTTGCCACATCGATCCGGGAGGAACTCCCCGCCTGCCGCACCATGATCGTGACCGGTCACGGCCGGCCCGGACACCTGAAGAGGGCGCTCGCGGCGGGTGTCCGCGGCTTCGTCCCGAAGACGGTCAGCGCCCAGCGGCTCGCGGAGCTCATCCGTACCGTCCACGCCGGAAACCGTTACGTGGACCCGGAGTTGGCGGCCGACGCCATCGCCGCCGGGGACTCCCCGCTGACCGCGCGGGAGGCCGAGGTCCTGGAGTGCGCCGCCGACGGGG
>NZ_JAPSIW010000822.1 GCF_031178505.1 Streptomyces sp.
CTGGTCCCGGGCGACCCGGGCCGGGTGCCGGCGGGCATGAAGGTGACGGAAGTCGCGGACATGGGCGAGGCCCTGCGGGTCCTGCCCCGCAGCCGCCGCGCGAAGACGGCGGAGGACGCCCCGGTGGGCTGACGGCACGGCCGCGGCCCGGGTGGGACGGCGGGACCGGCAGGGGGCGGGCGCGGGGCCGGCAGAGGGCCGGCACCGGCGGGACGGCACCGGCGGGACGGCGCGCCGGGCACCGGACCGGTGGGACGACGCCAGGACCCGCGGGACGGCCGCACCGGGGCGCCGGGACCGGCGGGACTGCGCACCGGGCGCCGGGACCGGCGGGAGGACGGCGCCGGTGGGGGACCGGCCCCGCGCGCCCCGGTGGCACGGGGGTGGGGACGGGGCCGGGCAGGCAGCCCCGGGGCGCTCCGGGCCCGGCGCGCCGAAGGGCGGAAATCCTCGCCGGCCCCGGCCCGCGGGGCCGTCGCGGCCCGGCGCGGCGGGGGGCCGGGACCCGTTGGCGAACCCGGCGCGGGGCGGTGTCGCTAGACTTTGCCCTGGTCTCGCCCATCCGTACGAGCCGGAGGAGTGCAGTGGCAGCCAAGGACGGGGCAGCAGCTCCCGGAAAGTCCGGCGCGGGCTCCGGCAACGAAGCGCTGATGCGCGCGGCCCTGAGCGCGGTCGCGCCCGGCACCGCCCTGCGTGACGGCCTGGAGCGGATCCTGCGCGGAAGCACCGGCGGGCTCATCGTGCTCGGCCTCGACAAGACGGTCGACTCGATGTGCACGGGCGGCTTCGTCCTCGACGTCGAGTTCACCGCGACCCGCCTGCGCGAGCTGTGCAAGCTCGACGGCGCGCTCGTCCTGGACAAGGACATCACGAAGATCCACCGGGCAGGTGTGCAGCTCGTTCCGGACGCCTCCATCCATACGGAGGAGACCGGCACCCGGCACCGCACCGCCGACCGGGTCTCCAAGCAGTGCAACTTCCCCGTGGTCTCCGTCTCCCAGTCGATGCGGCTCATCGCGCTGTACGTGAACGGCGAGCGCCGCGTCCTGGAGGAGTCGGCGGCGATCCTCTCCCGCGCCAACCAGGCCCTCGCAACCCTGGAGCGGTACAAGCTGCGGCTCGACGAGGTGGCCGGGACGCTCTCCGCCCTGGAGATCGAGGACCTGGTGACGGTCCGGGACGTGACGGCCGTCGCCCAGCGCCTGGAGATGGTGCGCCGGATCGCCACCGAGATCGCGGAGTACGTGGTCGAGCTCGGCACCGACGGCCGGCTGCTCTCGCTCCAGCTGGACGAGCTGATCGCGGGCGTGGAGCCGGAGCGGGAGCTGGTGATCCGCGACTACGTGCCGGAGCCCACCGCCAAGCGTTCCCGTACGGTCGCGGAGGCGCTGACCGAACTGGACGCGCTCTCCCACGCGGAGCTGCTCGAACTGCCCACGGTGGCACGGGCCCTCGGCTACAGCGGCTCGCCCGAGACCCTGGACTCGGCCGTCTCGCCGCGCGGTTACCGGCTCCTCGCCAAGGTGCCGCGGCTGCCGGGCGCGATCATCGAGCGGCTCGTGGAGCACTTCGGCGGCCTGCAGAAGCTGCTCGCCGCCAGCGTGGACGACCTCCAGACCGTCGACGGCGTCGGCGAGGCCCGTGCGCGCAGCGTGCGCGAGGGCCTCTCCCGGCTGGCCGAGTCCTCCATCCTGGAGCGGTACGTCTGACCGGCACGGCGGCCGGTACGGCCCGGCGCGCCGGCGGTGGGCGTCCGGCCGTCAGTCCTTGGCGAGCGTGAACGAGGCGGGCAGCACCTTGGCGCCCGGCATCGTCGCCTCCACCAGGTACGTCCCGGGTCCCGCCTGACCGGCCGGGGCGGTGGCGCAGCGCGGCGCGCTCCGCTCGCGGTTCCACTCCACGGTGTGGGTGACGGTGGAGTGCGCGGGCAGGCTCAGCAGGAGCGGGCCACCGGGACGCGGGCAGTCGTCGGAGGACCAGACCTCCTCGTCCCGTGCGTCACTGATCGTCAGAACCGCGCTGCGCGGCCCGAAATCGGCCTTGCACGCGGTGTCCGAGGTGTTGGTGGCGACCAGCTGGAAGCGGGGCTTCTCCCCCTGCTCGTACGTGACCTTGACACTGCGCAGCGTCAACTTCAGCGCCCCGGAAGGACAGTTCGGGAGCGGCGAATCGGCCGGAACCCGCTGTCCCGCGCCGATGCCCGCGCCACCGGCACCGCCCGCGCCGCCGGCGCCGTCGGTGTCACCGTTCTTGCCGCCGTTCCCGGTGCCGCCCTCGGTCCCGGCCGCGCCCGCGTCCGTCCCCGTACCGGCGCCCGTCCCCGTACCACCGTCACCGCCGGCCGAGGAGCCTCCGCCCGTACCGGAGCCGGGCCCCGAACCGGAACCGGATCCCGCCCCGGAACCGGATCCCGACCCGGAATCCTCCGACTCCTCGCGGCCGCCCGGCTGTTGGCTGATCGCCGGGCCGGAGCCGGACGGCCCCGGGGTGATCGACGGGGCGGGCGAAGCACCGTTGGCCGAGTCGTTCGCCTTCCTGCCGCCGCCGTCACCGGAGGTGACGACCCATACGGCGAGCAGGGCGAGCAGGACGATCAGGCACAGCGCGACCGCCCTCCGTCGCCAGTAGATGGTGGAGGGAAGCGGCCCGACCGGATTGCGCAAAGATCCCACGCCCCGAACCTTACGAGAGATCGGGCCCAACTCCCGCCCCACCCGCCGCTGGAAGCACCAAGTTTTGCCGATGATCACATCCGTGGGGAGGGGGAACTTCCGCCCGGAGCACCGGAAATCGGCGCCCCCCACTTTCGTCAGGGGTCGTTCTGGCCGTTGGCCCGGGGCGGAGCACTCGAGATTCCGGTTAGCGTCATGCACCATGGACAACCTCCTCGACCTCTCCGACCGGCTGTATCTCGACGTCGCCGACTTCGCCCACTCCACCCCGCACTGGTTCCAGTGGCTCGCGGAGGTGTGGACGGA
>NZ_JAPSIW010000140.1 GCF_031178505.1 Streptomyces sp.
CCCTGATCCTCGGCGGCGGCGCCGCCGCCTACACACTCCGCGCCGCGGCGGAGCGGGAGACCGCCGTCGCGGCGACCGCCGACACCGGCTTCACGCTCGACCAGGGGACCGGCGTGCTCCACGTCCGCGACACCGCCACCGGGCGCGTCGCGCGCGTGGACCCGGCCGCGCCCGGCGGCCGGATCGCGGGCGGCCCGTCCTGCGACCGGTTCCACACCGCCGGAGGCACCGCCCTGTGCCTCCGGCGCCGGCCGGGCGTCCCGGCCCGCACCGACGCGCTCGTGCTCGACGGCCGGCTGCGCGAGGTACGCCGGGTCACCGTGCCGGGCACCCCCAGCCGGGCCAGGGTCTCCGCCTCCGGGCGGATGCTCTCCTGGACGACCTTCGCGACCGGCGACTCCTACGCGGGCAACGCCTTCTCCACCCGGACCTCGATCCTGGACCTGCGGACGGGCTACCTGGTCAAGAACATGGAACAGATCCCGCTCACGCTCGCCGGACGGCGCCACCACGCCCCGGACGTCAACTACTGGGGCGTCAGCTTCGCCGCCGACGACAACCGCTTCCACGCCACCGTCTCGACCGGCGGCCGCACCCACCTCGTGGAGGGCGACCTGCGTGCCTGGTCGGCGCGCGCCCTGCGCGAGAACGTCGAATGCCCCTCGCTCTCCCCGGACGGCACCCGGCTCGCCTTCAAGAAGCGGGTGAGCGACGGCCCGCGCGAGCCGTGGCGGCTGTACGTGTACGACCTCCGCACCGGCCGCGAGCACCCCACCGCCGAGCGGCGGGGCATCGACGACCAGGCTTTGTGGACGGACGCCGGCACCCTCGCGTACGGCCAGGGCGGCGGCGTCTGGACGGTCCCCGCCGACGGTACGGGCGCGCCGCGCCTCCTCGCCGCCGGCGCGAGCTCCCCGGCGGTACCGGGCCCCGCCCCCTCCGGCCCGCCCGAGTGACCGGCACCGGCCGGGCACGGGCCCACCCGAGGAACGGGCGGGTGGCCCACCGCCCGCGCGGCTCAGCTCCCGCGGACCGTGCTCCGCAGCGCCAGGGCGGCCATCGGCAGCAGCAGACAGGCGGCGATCGCGTTGAGCGGACCGTAGCCCGCCTTGGCCACGACCAGACCGGCGGCGAGGCCGCCCAGGCCCGCCGCCGTGTTCATCACGAAGTCGGAGAGGCCCTGCGCCGCCGCCCGCTGCGCCTGCGGCACGGAGTCGGTGAGGAGCGCCGAACCGGAGACCAGCCCCGCCGACCAGCCGAGCCCCAGGACGAAGAGGCCGAGCGCGGTCTGTCCGTGGCTCGGGCCCGCCGTGCCCGCGAGCAGCGCGGCCAGCGCGATGAGCCCGGCCGCGAGGCCGATCACGGCGCGCCGGCCGAGCCGGTCGGAGAGCCAGCCCATGACGGGGGAGAAGGCGTACATTCCGGCGATGTGTCCGCTGATCACCAGGCCGATCAGCTGGATGCCCGCCCCGTGGTGATCGAGGGCGACCGGGGTCATCGACATGATCGACACCATGGCGGTGTGGGAGACGGCGACCGTGACGACGGCGAGCCGGGCGGACGCGGACTCCCGTACGGCCCGCATGCCGGCCCGCAGGGAACGGTTCTCCGGCGGCCGGCCCGGCGTCTCGGCGTCGGCCAGGGCGCGGGCGGTCAGGAGCGGGTCCGGGCGCAGCAGCAGGGCCACGACGGCCGCCGCGATCACGAAGACACCGGCGGCCCAGACGAAGGGTCCGGCCGTGGCGGGGATGCCCAGGCCGGTGACGCTCTCCCCGGCGGGCGCGGCCACGTTCGGTCCGAGGACGGCCCCGACGGTGGTCGCCCACACCACCATGGAGATGGCGCGCGCCCTGCGGTCGGCCGGCTCCAGGTCGGCGGCGGCGAAACGGGCCGCGAGATTGGCCGAGGAGCCCGCCCCGAAGCCGACCAGGCCGGCGAGCAGCAGAGGGAAGCTGTCGACGGCCGCGCCGAGCACCGCCACACCGGCCCCGAGCGCCCCGAGCAGATAGGCGAGGACCAGCCCGGCCCGCCGTCCCCGCGCGGCCATCAGCGCGGCCAGCGGCATGGCGAGCAGCGCGGGCCCCGCCACCGTCGCCGTGGAGGCGAGGCCCGACAGCGCCTCCGTGCCGCTGACGTCCTTGGCGAGGACGGCGGCGAGCGCGACACCGATGGCGATGCCGAGGCCGCCGAGGATCTGGGTGGCGATCAGGACGGCCTGGACGCGCCGGCGCAGAGCGGGGAGCGCGGCGGGGGCGGGCGTTCCGTCCGAGAGCGCACTGTCAGGGGTGTCGGGCATCTTGGTCACTTACGTGAGTCTGCCAGCCGTCCCCCACGAGGGGAACGCCCCCGGGTCCGCCTGCGACGGCCCGGCCGCACCCCGCCCGCTCCGAGCACGCCCGCTCAGAACAGCGGCTCCGGCAGCACCCCCTCCAGTGCCAGCAGCCGCCGCTTCGTCTCCAGGCCGCCCCCGAAGCCGCCGAGTCCTCCGTCGCTCTCCACCACCCGGTGGCACGGCACCACCACCGGCAGCGGATTGGCGCCCATCGCCGCCCCCACCGCCTGCGCCCCGCCCGGCTGCCCCACGCGCCGCGCCAGCTCCCCGTACCCGACGACCGTCCCGTACGGCACGCCCGCCGCCAGCTCGCGGAGCACCTGCCGGTTGAAGCCGGCCGTCAGGGACCAGTCCAGGGGCAGGTCGAAGCCGCGCGGATCGCCCGCGAAGTAGCGGTGGAGCTGACGTATCGGCTCGGCGAGCAGGCCCGAGGCACACTCCACCGGCCGTGTCCCCAGCTGCTCGGCCAGCCGGCCGAGCATGCGCGCGCGCCGCTCGGCACCGGCGTGGAACTCGACCCGCACGAGCCCCTTCGCCGTCGCCGCCAGGAGGAGCGGACCGATCCCGCTCTCCACCACCGTCCACTCGACGGCGGACCCCGCTTCCATGTCCATGCGCTCACCGTACGACCCGCCACCGACAGCCGGTCCGGCATCACGGCGCGGTCTCGCTCAGGTCTCACCAGGGGAAATTCCCCGGTCGCATGGTCGCCCGGGTCCGCGCGCGCCATAATCTCGCCCCGGGGGCAGTACCCAGCGGTTCCGACTGTTTTCGGACGAAGTTGTACCAGGGGTGGAGGGCACACGCTCATGCAGGGCACGGTCGACGGTTTCAGCTACGGGCTCGTCACGCCCGTGGCCGCCTTTCTCATGGCCTGCCTCGGCGGTGCCCTCGGACTGAGGTGCACCACCCGGTCGCTCCGCCACGACGACACCTTCAAGGCCGGCTGGCTCGCCCTCGGCGCCACCTCCATCGGCACCGGGATATGGACCATGCACTTCATCGCGATGATGGGCTTCTCGGTCCGGCAGGCGCCGATCAGCTACGACCTGCCGATCACCTTCGCCAGCCTGGGTGTCGCCGTCCTCATGGTCGGCATCGGGATCTTCATCGTGGGCTACCGCGCGGCGACCGCCCTCACCCTGGTGACCGGCGGCACCATCACCGGTCTGGGCATCGCCACCATGCACTACCTCGGCATGGCCGGCATGCGCCTGGACGGCCGGATCGACTACGACACCCTCACCGTCGCGCTCTCCGTGCTCATCGCCGTCGTGGCCGCCACCGCGGCCCTCTGGGCCGCCGTCTCCGTCCACGGATTTCTGGCCAGCCTCGGAGCGAGCCTGGTGATGGGAGTCGCCGTCAGTGGTATGCACTACACCGCCATGTCGGCGGTCAGCGTCCACCTCCACGGCGGCGACGCCCCGGCCGGCCCCGGCGACACCGCCACCTCCCTCCTCCCGATGCTGATCGGCCCGGCGGTCTTCCTGATCCTCGCGGCCGTCGTCGTCATGTTCGACCCGCTGCTCGTCATGGGCGAGCCGGACCGGCACCGGACCCCGGCCCGCGCCGTGCACCGCCCCGGCATCCCCGCCCCCCGCTACGTGCCCACCTACGGTGAGCCCGCGAACTGGTCCTCGCGCCCCGCCGGACGCGGCGCCCGCAGGGCCGTCCACCGGGCCGGACACCGCTCCCAGGACTGGTGAGCCGGGCCGTCGGGGCCGGGCGGTGAACCGATCACCGCTCGACTGTCGGTGCGGGGTCGTACGGTGGTTGCATGCGGCCCGTTTCCAAGATCGAACGTTCGGTGGCGCCCTTCGAGGTCGTCAGTCCCTACCAGCCCAGCGGCGACCAGCCCGCCGCCATCGCCGAGCTCGAGCGGCGCGTCCGCGCGGGCGAGAAGGACGTCGTGCTGCTCGGTGCCACGGGCACCGGCAAGTCGGCCACCACGGCCTGGATGATCGAGAAGCTCCAGCGCCCCACCCTGGTCATGGCGCCGAACAAGACCCTGGCCGCCCAGCTGGCCAACGAGTTCCGCGAGCTCCTGCCGAACAACGCGGTCGAGTACTTCGTCTCGTACTACGACTACTACCAGCCCGAGGCGTACGTCCCGCAGTCGGACACCTACATCGAGAAGGACTCCTCGATCAACGAGGAGGTGGAGCGGCTGCGTCACTCCGCGACGAATTCGCTGCTCACCCGCAGGGACGTCATCGTGGTCGCCTCCGTCTCCTGCATCTACGGCCTCGGCACCCCCCAGGAGTACGTGGACCGCATGGTCCCGCTCAAGGTCGGGGAGGAGATCGACCGCGACCAGCTGCTGCGCCGCTTCGTCGACATCCAGTACACCCGCAACGACCTGGCGTTCACCCGGGGCACCTTCCGGGTGCGCGGCGACACCATCGAGATCTTCCCGGTGTACGAGGAGCTCGCCGTCCGCATCGAGATGTTCGGCGACGAGATCGAGGCGCTCTCCACCCTCCACCCGCTCACCGGCGAGGTCATCAGCGAGGACCGGGAGCTGTACGTCTTCCCGGCCAGCCACTACGTCGCCGGACCCGAGCGCATGGAGCGGGCCGTCAACGACATCGAGCGGGAGCTGGAGAGCCGCCTGGCCGAGCTCGACAAGCAGGGCAAGCACCTGGAGTCCCAGCGCCTGCGCATGCGGACCACGTACGACATCGAGATGATGCGCCAGATCGGTTCCTGCTCCGGTATCGAGAACTACTCGCTGCACTTCGACGGACGCGAGCCCGGCTCCCCGCCCAACACCCTCCTCGACTACTTCCCGGAGGACTTCCTCCTGGTCATCGACGAGTCCCACGTCACCGTGCCGCAGATCGGCGCCATGTACGAGGGCGACGCCTCCCGCAAGCGGACCCTGGTGGACCACGGGTTCCGGCTTCCCTCGGCGCTGGACAACCGGCCCCTGAAGTGGGAGGAGTTCCAGGAGCGGATCGGCCAGACCGTCTACCTCTCCGCGACCCCCGGCACCTACGAGCTCTCCCGCTCGGACGGCTTCGTCGAGCAGATCATCCGCCCCACCGGCCTCGTCGACCCCGAGGTCGTCGTGAAGCCCACCGAGGGACAGATCGACGACCTGGTCCACGAGATCCGGCTGCGCACCGAGAAGGACGAGCGGGTCCTCGTCACCACCCTCACCAAGAAGATGGCCGAGGACCTCACCGACTACTTCCTGGAGCTCGGCATCCAGGTGCGCTACCTCCACAGCGACGTCGACACCCTGCGCCGCATCGAGCTGCTGCGCGAGCTGCGCTCCGGCGAGTACGACGTCCTGGTCGGCATCAACCTCCTCCGCGAGGGCCTCGACCTTCCCGAGGTCTCCCTCGTCGCCATCCTCGACGCCGACAAGCAGGGCTTCCTGCGTTCGGGCACCTCACTGATCCAGACCATCGGCCGCGCCGCGCGCAACGTCTCCGGCCAGGTCCACATGTACGCGGACACCATCACCCCGGCGATGGCCCAGGCCATCGACGAGACCAACCGGCGCCGCGAGAAGCAGGTCGCGTACAACACCGCGCACGGCATCGACCCGCAGCCGCTCCGCAAGAAGATCAACGACATCGTCGCGACCATCGCCCGCGAGGAGATCGACACCGACGAACTCCTCGGCACGGGGTACCGCCAGTCCAAGGACGGCAAGGGCGCCAAGGCACCCGTCCCCTCGCTCGCCGCGCACGGAGCCCCCGGCAAGGGGAAGGGCAAGGGCGCCGGCCGGTCCGGCACCGTCGAGCTGGGCGACCGTCCGGCGACCGAACTGGCCGCGATCATCGAGGAGATGACCGACCGGATGCGGGCCGCCGCGGCCGAGCTCCAGTTCGAGGTCGCGGCCCGGCTCCGTGACGAAGTGGGCGAGCTGAAGAAGGAGTTGCGCCAGATGAAGGAGGCGGGGCTCGCCTGACCGTCCGCCCGCGCGGCAGGCGGTCCGGTGTGTTGCAGGAGCGACACAAAACCGGACCGCGTCTGCTGCGCTGTCGGTGTCCCTGCGTAGGGTGCTGCCCAGCCGCACGCACACGACGGCGGGCGCGGGGAACGTCAACGAGAGGGGCAGCGCGTGACGGTCAACATGACCAAGGGGCAGGCCATCAGCCTGGAGAAGCAGGGCGGGGGCAGCCTCGACCAGGTACGGATGGGGCTCGGCTGGCAGGCCGCGCCGCGCCGGGGCCTCTTCGGCTCGCGCACCCGGGAGATCGACCTGGACGCCTCGGCCGTCCTGTTCGCCGGCAAGCAGCCGGTGGACGTGGTCTTCTTCCGCCACCTGGTCAGCGACGACGGCTCGGTGCGGCACACCGGTGACAACCTGGTCGGCGGTGTCGGCCAGGGCGGCGACGACGAGGCGATCCTCGTCGACCTCCAGCGCGTCCCGGTCCACATCGACCAGATCGTCTTCACGGTGAACTCCTTCACCGGCCAGACCTTCCAGGAGGTGCAGAACGCCTTCTGCCGGCTCGTCGACGAGACGAACGGGCAGGAGCTCGCGCGCTACACCCTCGACGGCGGCGGCCAGTACACGGCGCAGATCATGGCCAAGGTGCACCGGGCCGGTACGGGCTGGCAGATGACCGCCCTGGGCAACCCGGCCAACGGCCGCACCTTCCAGGACCTCATGCCCGCGATCCTGCCGCACCTGTAACACGCGGCCCGCGTACGCACCGACAGCTCCCGGCGGCACAGGCCGCCCGGGAGCTGTTCCGCAGGAACCACCCGGCGCCCGGCCGGGGACACGCCGAGGGGAACAGAGCCGAGATGACCGCCGAGCTGGTCCGGGGGCAGAACCACCCCCTGCCCGACACCCCCCTGGAGATCCGGGTCTCGGCCGGTCATCCGGTCGTCGCCCTGGCCACCCTCGGCGACGCGGACGGCCGGGTCACGGGCGCCGAACGGGTCGCCCACCCCGGCGCGCCCGCCCTGCCCGGCATCGACGTGCCGCGTCCGGCCACGGCCGAACACCGTTTCGCCGTCGACCCGGCGGCGCTCCCGGAGACCGTCCACCGGGTCTCGGTACTGCTCGTCCTGCCCCCCGGCACGAGCGGCCCCGACCGCTTCGGCGCGGTCGCCGCCCCCTTCGTCTCGGTGTGCGACCAGGAGGGCCGGGCCCTCGCCGAGCACACCCTCACGGGCCTCGACCGCGAGACCGCCGTCGTCGCCCTGGAGCTGTACCGGCGCCAGGGCGCCTGGAAGGTCCGCGCGGTCGGCCAGGGGTACGAGGGCGGCCTCGCCGCGCTCCTCGCCGACCAGGGCGTGGCACGGCCCGCCGAGCTCGCTGACACGGTCCTCGAAGCCGCCGCCCGGCCTCCGGCCTCCGCCGCCGGAGCCCCGCGGGACGCGGCGCGGAGCGTCTCGCAGGACGGGACGGGCGGCGGGACCATCAGCTACACCCACCCGCGCCGCCGGCCGAGCGCCCCCGCGCCCGATCCCGCCCCCGCGCCCACCGTGCCCGCGCCCGCCTCGGGGGAGGCGGACCCCGCCTCCCCCTACCCCGCCCCCGTCGCCGGTGACGCCGCCGGCTGGTCCATGGACGAGCGCCTGTACAACCAGGTCTGGGGCATGTTCGAGGACCTGGCCCGCACCGCCGCCGCCTACCGCAGCGCCCGCGACTTCGCCGAGTCCCGCCTCGATCAGGAGCTGGACCAGGTGCTCGCCGACCCGCGTGCCCGGATCAGCGGCGCGGGTGACGCCGCCAGGGCGGCCGCCAAGGCCCGGCACGACGACCTCGTGGAACGGGCCCGGGAGGTCCTCGACCGCGACCTGGACCGGCTCGCCGCCGAGGCGGAGGTGGTCGAACCCGCCCTCCCCGTCGCGTACGCCCGCTGGGACAACCCGGCCTGGCACGCCTACGGCGCGCCCGACGAGCCGCCCATGGCCGTCCGCCTGGGTGACCTGCACCTCCCCGAGCGTCCTGAGCTGCGCATCCCGCTGCTCGTCCGGCTCCCGCTGGAGCGCGGGATCTGGGTGGACAGCGGCCGGGACCGCTCCGGAGCGGCCGGCGCGCTCGACACGGCGGAACTGCGGCGTCTCGCCCTCGACACCGCCGTCGCGCACACGGCACGGTTGCTCGCGGTCCACCCGCCGGGACGGTTCGCCGTCCACGTCCTCGATCCGGCCGGCTCGGGAACCGCCGCCTTCGCGCCCCTCGTGGAGACCGGCGTCCTCGCCGCCCCCGTGGCCCGGGGCGCGGCCGGCGTCACCACCGTCCTGGAGCAGCTGACCGAACGGGTCGACCTGCTCCAGATGGCGCTGCGCGCGGGCGCCCCCGACGCCCTGCCGCCCGGTCTGGACACCGCCCGGCAGCTGCTGATCGTGCACGACTTCCCGCACGGCTTCGACGACCGGGCCGTCACCCGGCTGCGGTACCTCGCCGACGAGGGGCCCTCGGCCGGGGTCCATCTGCTGCTCGTCGCCGACCGGGAGGACGCCGCCGCCTACGGCCCGGTGCTCGACCCCCTGTGGCGTTCGCTGCTCCGGCTCACCCCGGTGCCCGACGACCACCTCGCCGATCCCTGGGTCGGCCACGCCTGGACGTACGAGCCGCCGGTGCTCCCGCCGGGCAGCGCCGTGCTCCGTCAGGTTCTCGCGCAGGTGGCCGGGGCCCGCCCGCAGAACCGACGGTGACCTGCGCTTTTGGCTCCTCTTTACCCTCCCCTTTACCTTCTCTTGGTTCTTCGGGTAGTGTTCTTGGTGCGGAGGGGAGTACTCCCCATGCGCGGCGTTCCCGTCAGTACGGACGGATCACGGTGATCCGACCCGGGGCGTCGGCCCGGTGGCGGCACACGCGCCGCCCGGGTGGAAGAGACCTCCGGCAGCGACGACGCTGATCAGTAGCCGTACGACGCCGGAGGCGCAGTGGACGTTTCAATGACCCTGTGGGTGCTGACCATTCTCGGTCTGTGTGCCCTCATCGGAGCCGACTTCCTCATCGGCCGCAAGCCCCATGACGTGTCGGTGAAGGAAGCCGGCATCTGGACGGTCGTCTGGATCGTCCTCGCCGTCCTCTTCGGCCTCGGCCTGCTGTTCTTCGGCAACAGCCAGGCGTCCGGAGAGTTCTTCGCCGGATTCATCACCGAGAAGTCGCTGAGTGTCGACAACCTCTTCGTCTTCGTCCTGATCATGGCGAAGTTCTCGGTGCCCTCCCACCTCCAGCAGCGCGTGCTGCTGATCGGTGTGCTGATCGCCCTGGTGCTCCGCGCGATCTTCATCGCGGCCGGCGCCGCGATCATCGCCAGCTTCTCCTGGGTCTTCTACATCTTCGGCGCGTTCCTGATCTACACCGCCTGGAAGCTCATCCAGGAGGCGCGCTCCGACGAGGAGGAGGACGACTTCGAGGAGAACCGTCTCCTCAAGTCCGTCGAGAAGAAGTTCGGCGTCGCGGACCGCTACCACGGCACCAAGCTGTTCATCCGCAACAACGGCAAGCGGGTGCTGACGCCGCTGATGGTCGTCATGCTGGCCATCGGTACCACCGACGTCCTCTTCGCCCTGGACTCGATCCCGGCGATCTTCGGCCTCACCCAGGACCCGTACATCGTCTTCACCGCCAACGCCTTCGCCCTCATGGGTCTGCGGCAGCTGTACTTCCTGATCGGCGGCCTGCTGAAGAAGCTGGTCCACCTCAGCTACGGCCTGTCGGTGATCCTCGGCTTCATCGGCGTCAAGCTCGTGCTGCACGCCCTGCACGAGTCCGGCGTCCACGTACCCGAGATCTCGATCCCGTTCTCCCTCGCGGTCATCTGCGGCGTGCTGGTCATCACCACCGTCACCAGCCTGATCGCCTCCAAGAAGCAGGAGCGCAAGGAGGCCGAGGAGGCCGCGGCCACCGGGTCGGGCGAGAAGGACAGCGTCGGCGCCTGACGCCCACGGGCGTACGCCCCACCACACGGCGACGGCCGGCCGGGAGTCCTCCCGGCCGGCCGTCGCCGTGTTCCCGGCCCCTCAGGCCGGCGCGCCCTCCACCGCCGCCGAGCGCTCCGGCAGCGTCTCCGGCAGGAGCGCGAAGCAGCCCAGGCTCAGCAGAGCGAGCAGCGTGAGATAGGCCGCCACCCCCCAGGGCGGCCCCGAACGGCCCTCCGAGAGCGCCGTGGCGACGAGCGGGGTGAGCGCGCCGCCCAGGACGCCCGCCAGGTTGTAGCCGACCGCGGCGCCCGTGCAGCGCACCCGGGGCTCGTACAGCTCCGGCAGGTACGCCGCCACCACCGCGAACATCGTGATGAAGGCCAGCAGCGCCCCCAGGAAACCGAGGAACATCAGCAGCGGCCGCCCCGTGTGCAGCAGCCCCACCAGCGGGAACATCCACAGCGCCGCGGCCGCGCAACCCGCCAGGCACAGCGGGCGGCGCCCCCAGCGGTCCGCGAGCAGAGCCACGAACGGGGTGACCGCCCCCTTGATCGCCACGGCGGCCATGACGCAGGTCAGCATCACCGTGCTGCTCACCCCCAGCCGCTCGGTCCCGTAGGCCAGCGCCCAGGTGGAGACCGTGTAGAAGATCGCGTACCCGACCGCCAGCGCGCCGGCCGTCAGCAGCACCAGGCGCCAGTGGCCCCGCACCACCTCGGCCAGCGGGGCGCTCGCCCGCCGTCCGGTCGCCGACAGCTCCTCGAACTGCGGGGTCTCCGCCAGCGAGGAGCGCAGCAGCAGGCCCGCGGCGGCCAGGACACCGGCCACCCAGAACGGCACCCGCCAGCCCCAGGAGCGGAACTCGGCGTCGCTGAGCCCCGCCGAGAGCCCCAGCATCACCCCGTTGGCGAGGAGGAAGCCGACCGCCGGGCCGATCTGGGGGAAGCTCGCCCACAGCGCGCGCCGGTGCGCGGGCGCGTGCTCGGCGGTGAGCAGCACCGCCCCGCCCCACTCGCCGCCCAGGCCGAGGCCCTGCAGGAAGCGGAGCGTCAGCAGCAGCAGGGGCGCGGCGATGCCGATCGACCCGTACGCCGGGACGCAGCCGACCGCGACGGTGGCGCAGCCGGTGAGCAGCAGCGAGACGAACAGCACCGGCCGCCGCCCGTACCGGTCACCGACGTGGCCGAAGACGATCGAGCCCAGCGGGCGGGCGAGGAAGCCCACGGCGAAGGTGCCGAAGGCCGCCAGCGTCCCGGCGAGCGGCGAGAAGGTCGGGAAGAAGAGCGGCCCGAGGACGAGGGCCGCGGCGGTGCCGTAGATGAAGAAGTCGTAGAACTCGACGGCCGTGCCGACGAGCGAGGCGACGGCGAGCCGGGCCATCGAGGGGACGCGGGACGGCGACGGAGGGTGACTGTGGCGCATGTCGCGCCAACTACCCGCCGGGCGTCCCGGTTACGGGGGGCGTGCGGGAGCGCGTGGAAACGGTGTGCGCGCCACCCTGGTCAGAGGGGTCACCGCCGGGGGAACGGTCCCGGCCGGCGCCGGTTCACCAGCCGCGCTCGCGCCAC
>NZ_JAPSIW010000823.1 GCF_031178505.1 Streptomyces sp.
TCGTAGGGATGCGCTCCGGACCGCCGGTGGACGGTGACCCGGCCGAGCACCACGCCCCGGGCGCGCAGCGGAGCGCTCATCGTGTACGCGGGGGAGGGGAGCGTCCCGGTCACCGACCGCGCGCCGTCCCCGGAGCCGCCGGGCGTCTCGACCTCGACGGCGGTCGGGTCCGGCACGGGCAGGTCGGGCACCGGCAGGTCCGGCCCCGGCCGGCCCGCGACGGCGGCGCGCCGCAGCACCGCCCGCACCTCGGGTCCCGCGGCCGGGTCCTCCCCGGCGAACACCGCCTCCGCGATCTCCACGACGGCCAGGTCCGCCACGTCCGGCACCAGCACGGCGGCGAGTTCCTCGCTCGTCCCGCCCACGGACAGCGAACCGCCGACGGTCGCCGTCGCGCGGTGCAGGACCGCCAGCCGTCCACTGGACCGGCGCGGCTCGGTGACGTCCGTGAACAGCGCGGTGACGCCCAGGACCCGCCCGGACGGATCCTGCATCCGGAACGCCGTGATGGCCATGACCGCCCCCGCTCCCGGATCCACGAGCGTCCGGGCCGTCTCCTCGGCCCGCACCAGCGGCCGGCCGGTGCGCAGCACCTCGCGCAGCCGCCGCTCGATCGCCGCGGCGTCCTCCGGCCACAGGAAGTCCCCGAGGCGCCGGTCGCGCATGTCGGCGGGCAGACCCGTGTACGGCAGGAGATGCGTGTTGGTCCTGACCAGGCGCAGCGCCTCGTCGAACACGGCCAGGCCCACCCGGTCCTGGAGGAACAGCTC
This sequence comes from Streptomyces sp., assembly GCF_031178505.1. Lineage (GTDB taxonomy): Bacteria > Actinomycetota > Actinomycetes > Streptomycetales > Streptomycetaceae > Streptomyces > Streptomyces gulbargensis. The sequence goes on from NZ_JAPSIW010000823.1 coordinate 771, forward strand.
CCTGGTGAAAGCCTGGTCCTGGCGCCACTGATCGACCGCCGTGGCCGGCGCGGCGAGCACGAAGTACCGGGCGGGCTCCGTCACCGACGGCCGGGGCGGGGCGTCCGCGACGGCTTCCGGGCGGGGCCCGGCCGCGGCTCCGGCACCGGGAGGAGCGTCCCCGGAGGCGCCCGGCGCGGCCCCGGTCCCCGAGGCGGCGACCGGCGTGGTCTCCGGCCCTCTTCCGGCGCCCGAAGAGGGGTCCGGCGCGGGGTACCGCTCGGCGCCGGCCCCGGGGACCGGTCCCGCCAGGGGGCTGACCTGGAAGCCGACCCGCAGCGTCCGGCCGTCGCCGGTACGCACCGCGGTCTCGCCCGACCAGGCGTCGGTGGCGCCTCGCGCGCGCAGCGCCGGCCACGCGGAGGGGTCCACCAGCAGCTCCCGTACGGGCCGGCCCCACACCTCGGCCGCGGAGAGGGCGAGCAGGCGCTCGGCCGCCGCCGTCCAGCCGACGATCCGGCCGGCGGAGTCCAGGAGGGCCCCCGCCGCGCCGTCGGTGAACGGCAGCCCGTCGTGAACGGGCCCATGCGTCAGAGGCGGATCTTCCACGCCGTCAGCCACCTCCTTCGCCGAGCCCGGTCCGCGGTCGTGCCCGGGGGCGGACCCCATGCAAGTGTGCGGCCCGCCCGTCCCGGGCGCCTCCGCTGCGACGCCCCCGCCACCGCCCGGTCCGGATCCGGGCCTCAGTGGGGGCGGGACTCCGTGCGGGCGGCGTCCCGCGCGACCGGAACCGGCACGGTGAGCCGTTCGGGTGAGGGCCGCGGCCGGGGGACCCGCGCGAACGCCCTTGGGCGTGGTACGGCGGGCCCGGTCGGCCGCCCGGACCTGACCCGCCCGCCGCCCGTCCCCGTCACCCGGCCCTCGTCTCCGCTCGTCACCGGACCCGCCCGCTCCGGGGCACCAGCACCCTCACCCCCTGGGCCGGCTCCGCGTCCGGGGGCTCCACGCAGAACACCACGGCCGCCACGTCCCCCAGTTCCTCCAGCACCCGCGCGAAAGCGTCCGGGTCGCGCACGTCGACCCGCACGCCCCCGAGCCGTCGTGCCCGGGCCCCGTCCCGCCCGGCGGGGAGCACGCGCCCGGGGAACCAGCGGGAGAGCGCGGCCGTCACCGTTCCGCCGACCGCCCCGTGACCGCCGACGACGAGAACCCGGCCCTCCTCCGACGCCGATCTCGCTGCAGCCATGCTCCAGCGAAACACGGGCGGCGTCCCGCCGGTCGTACGGGGCCAGGCGCCCCCTCCCCAACTCCCGTACGCGGCGGGGCATTCGTCTCCGCCGGACGGGCGGACGTACCGGAACCGACCTCTGTTCGGGGGGCGTCCGCCGACCGGCCGACCGCCTGTCGGTCGACACCGCCGCTCCAACAGGACACTTGACTGGGACGCTTGTCCCGACCAGTCTTCCCGTGGGCCGCCGCGCGGCGGGAGGCCCCGCGCGAGCCACGTCCGGTGCGACGGCGCCGACGATCCCGTCGAGAGGACTCCTGGCATGAGCAGCGTGTGGCGCAACTGGGCCGGCAACGAGGAGGCGCGCCCCCGGCGCGTCCTGCGGCCCTCGCGCCCGGAGGAGGTGGCCGAGGCCGTCTCGGAGGCCGTACGGGACGGGCTGCGCGTCAAGGCCGTGGGGGCCGGACATTCGTTCAGCCCGATCGCCGTCGCCCCGGACGCGCAACTCCGCCTCGATCTCCTCGACGGCGTCGAGGAGATCGACACCGCCACGGGGCTCGTCACCGTCGGCGCCGGCATGCCGCTGTGGAAGCTGAACCCGCTGCTGGCCGCGCACGGCCTCGCCCTGGAGAACATGGGGGACGTCGACCGGCAGACCGTCTCGGGCGCGATCTCCACCGGCACGCACGGCTCCGGCGTCCGCTTCGGCGGCATCGCCACCCAGGTGAGGGCCCTGGAACTGGTCCTCGCCGACGGCGCGGTCGTCCGCTGCTCACCCGGGGAACGCCCGGCCCTGTTCGCGGCGGCCCGCGTCGGTCTCGGCGCCCTCGGCGTCATCACCCGCGTCACCCTGCGGACCGTGCCCCTCTTCGCCCTGCGCGCACGTGACGCCGCCATGCCCGTGGCCGAGACCCTGGAACGCGTCCAGGAACTCGCGGACACCCACGACCACTTCGAGTTCTTCTGGTTCCCGCACAGCGACACGACGCTGACCCGGCG
>NZ_JAPSIW010000141.1 GCF_031178505.1 Streptomyces sp.
GCTGGTGATTCCGGACAAGGAACTCCTCGCGCGGTACCGGGCCGGGGAGTCCGCGACGGCTCTCGCCCGTGAGGCCGGCGTCAGCTGCAACACGATCCTGCGCCGCATCCCTGAGGCCGAACACCGCGACCACCGCCAGGCGCAGGAGCTGAACCGCCCGGCTCCCGACGTCACCGCGGACACGATCCGTGCTCTGCGCTGGGTGCCGACGCCGCCGGCGCCCGGAGGCGAAGGGGCCTCCGCCTCCGGGCGGGGCCCCTTCGCGCACCCGGCGAGGACCGTCGCGGTGTCAGGCGTGGCAGGCCACCGGCACCCCGCCGTTCATCGCCGCCATGTCCCGGAAGATCACCGCCGGGTCGAGCGGCGAGCCCTCCGGCAGGCCCTCCAGCTCCGCGTACGCCCGGTGCAGGTTCGCCACCAGCCGCTCGCTCTCCCGCCAGGCGGCGAACTCGCCCGCGTCCGCCCGCCGCGCCGTCTCGAGCGGGGTGTCCCCCTTCGCGTACCCCTCGGCGGCCAGCTCCCGTACCCACAGCAGGTACCGTTCCGTCGCGTCGTACACCGAGGGGTCGGCCACCGGCCCGTGCCCGGGCACCACCGTCGGCGCGTCCAGGGAGCGCAGGCGCGCGAGCGCCCGCAGCGAACCGGCGAGCGAGCCCTGGGGCAGGAACGGCGTCCCCCCGTGGAAGACCAGGTCCCCGGTGAACACCACGCCCTGCTCGGGGAGATGGACGATCGAGTCGCCCGTGGTGTGGGCGGGGCCCGGGTGGAGGACGCGGACCTCCACGTCCCCCACGTACAGGGTCAGCCGTTCCCGGTACGTGAGTGACGGCGGCAGGATGTCGACCCGGCCGAAGTCGGTCTGCGGCCACAGCAGGTGCAGCTGGTGGCCGGCCGCGAGCTGCTCGGCGCGGCAGTTCTCGTGGCCCACGACCCGGGCCTCCGGCTGGAACACCCCGTTGCCGTAGGTGTGGTCGCCGTGGTGGTGGGTGGTGACGATCGTGCGGGGCAGCGGCAGGCCCTCGGTGAGGACGGCCTCGCGCAGCAGCCGGGCGCGGCGCTCGGTCGCGGCCGTGTCGACGAGCAGCGACTCGCGGGCGTCCCCGACGAAGCCGGCGTTGTTCAGGCACCAGCCGCCGTCGGGCTGGACGAAGGCGTGGACGCGCGGCGCGAGAGCGACCACGTACGGATGGGTGACGGACAAGGGGTTCCCCCGGGGTCGGGACCGACCGGACGGGAGGAAGACTGCCAGCGGGAGCCGGTCCGGGGGAAGGAGGCCCGGCGGGGCAGGGCCGCGGGGAAGGCCCGGGAAGAGGGGCCCCGGGGAAGCAGGGCCGGGCGGGCGGCGGGGCCGCTGCCCGTCACCGCCGGGTCAGTGGTCGTCCCAGTGGTCCTCGTGGGCCGCGTGCCGGTGCCCGTCGTGCACGTAGTCGAGGTGGTCGCCGTGCGGCACCGCCGTATGACCGCACTCGGGGCCGTGCCAGTGCTCGTGACCCTGGTGCGACACGTGCCCGGACGGCTCGCACTCGTCCCAGTGGCCGGAGTGCTCCCGGTGGAGATGGCCGTCGTGCGCGTAGTCGACGTGATCCCCGTGGGAGACGGCGGAGTGGCCGCAGTCGGGGCCGTGGATGTGCTCGTGCGTGGGGTGTTCGTGGTGCAGGGCAGTCATGGGGGCCTCCCTGAGGGGTCGGCTGACGCTTCCAGGCTAGTCCGGTACGCCCGTGTCGTCCCGGTACGTCCGTGCGCCCGTCCCGGCTTGCGGCCCCTGGTCGGCCCCAGGAGGGTCGGGGTATGAAAGCGATCAGCTACAGCCGGTACGGCGGCCCCGAGGTCCTGGAGTACGGAGAGCTGCCCGACCCCAAGGTCGGCCCGGATTCCGTCCTGGTCAGGGTGCGGGCGGCCTCCGTCAACCCGGTCGACTGGAAGGCACAGGCCGGCTACCTCGACGGCATGATCCAGGCCGTCTTTCCCGTCGTCCCCGGCTGGGACGTCTCCGGTGTCGTCGTCCGGCCCGGCGTCTCCGTCGTGGAGTTCGCCGAGGGCGACGAGGTGATGGGGTACGTACGCGAGGACTTCCTCGCGCGCGGCACCTTCGCCGAGTACGTCGCCGCGCCCGTCCGGACCCTCGCCCGCAAGCCGCGCTCCCTCGGCTTCGAGGAGGCCGCCGCGCTTCCCCTGGTCGGCCTCACCGCCTACCAGGTGCTCCACCACGCCCTGGGCGTCCGTCCCGGCGAGACCGTCCTCGTCCTCGCGGCGGCCGGCGGCGTCGGTTCCATGGCCGTCCAGATCGCCCGGCACCTCGGCTGCCGGGTCCTCGGCGCGGCCCGGGAGACGGGCCTGGCGCGGGTGGCCGAGCTCGGCGCCGAACCGGTCCGCTTCGAGGAGCGCGGCTTCGCCGAGCAGGTCCGCGCCCTCGCCCCGCAGGGCGTGGACGCCGTCCTGGACACCATCGGCGGCCCGTACCTGAAGATCGCGGCCGGTCTGCGCGTCCCGGACGGGCGGATCGCCTCCGTCGCCGACGGCGAGGTCCTGGGTCTCGGCGGCCGCTACTTCTGGGTCCGCCCCGACCCGGCCGACCTGGCGGCCCTCGCGGACCTGGCCGACGAGGGCGTGCTGACCGTCCGCGTGGCCGAACGCTTCCCGCTGGAGCGGGCGGCCGACGCCCAGCGCGCCAACGCGGAGGGCGGGCTGAACGGCAAGGTCGTCGTCACCGTCCCCTGAGACCCCCGGGGCTCCTGAGGGCGGGCGAACACGGCCGGTCAGCCGATCAGGGCGGCCCCGAAGGCGGCGAGCGCGACCGTGCAGAGCGCGGCCAGCACGGCGCCCCGGTGGGAGAGGGGACGGGGCCGGGCGGTGTCGAGGGCGCGGATACGGCGGTGGGCGACCGCCAGGAACGCCACCCACACCAGTGCCGACAGCGCGAGCCCGGCCAGCCCCACCGCCGACGGCTCGTCCTGCGCGGCCAGCTTCACCGCGAGCACCGCCACCACGGTGCACGACAGGGTGGTACGCCGCCAGGCCAGCCGGGTCCGCTCCGGCTGAAGCCCGGGATCACGGGCCTCAGCCGCCTCCGCCGGGACATCGGGACTTCGGACCTCGCTCGCCTCCGGTGGAACCCCTGGACCTCGGGCCTCGTCCGCCCCCGCCGGGACGCCGTCATCGCCCGGATCGTTCACCGCCCGGCCCAGCCGAGGACGACCACCAGCACCATCGCGAGGGCCACCACGGCCACCACCAGGCTCAGCACCGCCGGGAAGCGCGACACCGGCAGGTCCTCACCGCGCCGCATCGCCCGTTCGCAGCGCACCCAGTGGTTCACGGCGCGCAGCGCGCACAGGGCGCCGGCCCCGAGCAGGGCGAGGGCCAGCCCGACCCGTACGCCCCAGCGCAGGTCCGGCAGGAACTGGTCGACGGCGAAGCCGCCGCCGACGAGGGCGAGCGCGGTGCGGAGCCAGGCGAGGAAGGTCCGCTCGTTGGCCAGCGAGAAGCGGTAGTCGGGGGTCTCGCCCTCGTCCCTGATCCGCCCCGGCGCGAACCAGAGCCGCAGACTCTGCACGAAATCGCTCACCCGGGCACCCTAACCGGCGGCGCGCCCGCCGCCCCGGCGTGCCCCTGCTGGGTGGTCGCCGTGCGCCCGCAGCCGTTCGTACGCGGCGAGGCCGTCCGGCACCCACTCCCACGGTTCCGCCGCTCCGGGCAGCCGCGCGGCCAGCTCCTCCTCCGTCAGGAAGGCGTGCCAGGCGACCTCCTCCGCCTGCGGCCGCACGGGCAGGGCGCAGCGCACCTCGTAGACGGCCGACCACCACTTGCCGGCGACGCCGCCGGAGTCGTACAGGAAGCGCAGCACCGGTTCGGGCCGCGGCAGGCCCTCGACCCCCAGCTCCTCCTCGGCCTCGCGCAGGGCGGCCGCGTCGTACGACTCGCCGGCGCCGACCACACCTCCGACGAACATGTCGTACAGCGACGGGTAGAGCAGCTTCGTCGCGGTCCTGCGGTGCACGAAGGTCCGGCCCCGGGCGTCACGCACCCGGACGAAGGCACAGCGGTGGATCAGACCGCGCGCGTACACCTCGGCGCGCGGGGCCTGCCCGATCACCCGGTCGTGCTCGTCGACGACGTCGAGGATCTCTTCAGCGGGATTCATGCCGCCATCCAAGCAGGCGGTCCGGCGCTCACCGGCCCGTCCCGTACGGTGGGGTCACCGGCCCGTCCCGTACGGCGGGGTCACCGGCCCGTCACGGAGGCGACGGTCGGTCCGGTGGTCCAGCCGCCGTCCACCGCCAGTTCCGCGCCCGTCACGTACGAGGCGGCGTCGGAGAGCAGGAAGACGACCGCGCCCGCGATCTCACCGGCCTCGCCGACCCTGCCCATGGGCGTGTTGGGGTACTTGCCCGCGCCGCGCTCGATGCCGATGGAGGCGGTCATCGGCGTGTACGTCATGCCGGGGTGGACGGAGTTGACCCGGATGCCGGCCGTGCCGAGCTCCACCGCGCCGATCTTCGTCAGACCGCGTACGCCCCACTTGGAGGCTCCATACCCGGCGGTGAGGGCGAGGCCCATCAGTCCGGCGGCGGAGGAGATGTTGACGATCGAACCGCCCCCGGCCTCCCGCATCGCGGGGATCACCGCCTTCATGCCGATGAAGACGCCGGTCAGGTTGATGTCGAGGACCTTGCGGAAGTGCTCGACGGACTCGCTCTCGAGGAAGGCGCCGGTGGCGATGCCGGCGTTGTTCACCAGGCCGTGCAGCCCGCCGAACTCGGCCACGGCGTACGCGACGGCCGCCGCCCACTCCTCCTCGGAGGTCACGTCGTGGTGGAGGAACCGGGCGCGCTCGCCGAGCGCGTCGGCGGTGGCCGCGCCCTCCTCGTCGAGCACGTCGGTGATCACCACGTGCGCGCCGGCGGCCACCGCCTGCCGGGCGGCCGCGGCGCCGAGGGCGCCGGCGCCGCCCGGGACGAGGGCCGGCCGGCCGGGGAGGTCGGTCATGGGGTTACATCACAGGGAAACGGGCGGTTCCGCCGGACCGGAGGGACCGGAGGTCGTGGGGAAGGGGGCGCCGGGGGCGGGGCGCCGAGCGGCGCGGTGGCCGTCCCGGCGAGGTCCGCGGGGAACAGGGCCTCGTCCGTGAGCGGCTCGGTGCCGTCGAGGTGCTGTCCCGCGAGCGCGACGATCTCGCGCGGCTGCGCTCCCTCCACGCCCCGGGCCGCGAACAGCTCCTCGGCCGCGCGGATCAGCTTCTCCCGGGTCCCGGGCCCGGAGCCTCCGGCCATGCGGTCACATTAATGCCCGCCATCAAAGAGCGGGAGTGAAGTGGCACGGTGAAACCGTTGACGCCGATACACGCGTGTATCGAAGATGCGGTCCATGTCCTACGACGCCGATGTGATCGTGGTCGGGGCCGGCCTCGCCGGACTCGTCGCCACCGCCGAGCTGGTCGACGCCGGCCGCTCCGTGATCCTCCTCGACCAGGAACCCGAGCAGTCCCTGGGAGGGCAGGCGCACTGGTCCTTCGGCGGCCTCTTCCTCGTGGACTCGCCCGAGCAGCGCAGGATGCGCGTCCGGGACAGCCACGCCCTCGCCCTCCAGGACTGGCTCGGCACCGCCGGCTTCGACCGGCCCGAGGACCACTGGCCGCGCCGGTGGGCGGAGGCGTACGTCGACTTCGCCGCCGGCGAGAAGCGTGCCTGGCTGCACGCGCGCGGGGTCCGCTTCTTCCCGGTCGTGGGATGGGCGGAGCGCGGCGGCTACGACGCGAACGGCCACGGCAACTCGGTGCCCCGCTTCCACATCACCTGGGGCACGGGCCCCGGCCTCGTCGCCCCCTTCGCCCGCCGGGTCCGCGAGGGCGCCGCCCGCGGCCTCGTCCGGCTCCGCTTCCGGCACCGCGTCACCGGCCTCGGCCGCACCGCCGGCGCCCTCGACACCGTCACCGGCGAGATCCTGGAACCGTCATCGGCCCCGCGCGGCACCGCCACCGGCCGTGCCGTGACCGGCTCCTTCGCGCTGCGGGCCCAGGCCGTGATCGTCACCACCGGCGGCATCGGCGGCAACCACGATCTGGTCCGCGCCCAGTGGCCCGCCCGGCTCGGCACCCCGCCGGCCCGGCTGCTCTCCGGCGTCCCCGCGCACGTCGACGGCCTCATGCTCGGCATAGCGGAGCAGGCCGGCGCCCGGCACATCAACCGCGACCGCATGTGGCACTACACCGAGGGCATCGAGAACTGGAACCCGATCTGGGCCCGGCACGGCATCCGCATCCTGCCCGGCCCCTCCTCGCTCTGGCTCGACGCCACCGGCAAGCGGCTGCCCGTCCCCCTCTTCCCCGGCTTCGACACGCTCGGCACCCTCGAACACATCCTGCGGACCGGGCACGACCACACCTGGTTCCTCCTGAACAAGCGGATCATCGGCAAGGAGTTCGCCCTTTCCGGCTCCGAGCAGAACCCCGATCTCACCGGGAAGTCCGTCCGCGACGTCCTGGTCCGCGCCCGCACCGACGTGCCGGGGCCGGTCCGGGCGTTCATGGACAAGGGGGCGGACTTCGTGGTCGAGGACGACCTGTCCGCCCTGGTGCGCGGCATGAACCGGATCACCGGCGAGGACCTCGTCGACGAGGCGTCCCTGCGCCGCGAGATCACCGCGCGGGACCGGGAGATCACCAACCCCTTCACCAAGGACCTCCAGGTCACGGCGATCCGGGGAGCCCGCCGGTACCTGGGCGACCGGCTGATCCGCACGGCCGCCCCGCACCGCGTCCTCGACCCGGCCGCCGGACCGCTGATCGCCGTCCGCCTCGGCATCCTCACCCGCAAGTCCCTCGGCGGCCTGGAGACGGACCTCTCCTCCCGTGTTCTGTCGGAGGGCGGCGAACCGCTGCCCGGTCTGTACGCGGCGGGCGAGGCGGCGGGCTTCGGCGGCGGCGGTGTGCACGGCTACCGCTCCCTGGAGGGCACCTTCCTCGGCGGCTGCCTCTTCTCGGGCCGCGCGGCCGGCCGCGCGGCGGCGAAGGCGGTCGGCTGAGGTACGGGGGAGGGGCCGGGAACGGGCGACCGGTGCGGCCGGGGGCCGTACCCGCACCCCGCCGCCCCCGCCTCAGCCCTCTGTCACCGGGAGCCGTTCCACCACCCGGAAACGCTCGGCCACGATCTTCGTGTCGTCGTCCACCGTGAAATCGGGGTCCCCCAGCGCCTCGCGCATCTCCGGCCCGTGCCAGAACTCCTCGTGCCCGGCCCGCCACTCGGCGACGGACGTGTACCCCTCGCCCTCGTCCAGCGCGTGCTGGAGGTCGACCTCGCCGAGCGGCAGGACCCGGACCTCCGTCAGTTCCAGGACCGCGACCTCGCGTCCCGCGGAGTCGATGAGCGCCGACCGCTCGCCCACCGGGGGCAGTTCCTCGCCCTCGATCTCGTACTCGACGAGCAGTCCCGTCGTGGAGACCTTCTCGCCGCGCAGCACGGCGGTGACGAGCCGGTCCCGCAGGGGACCGGGGAAAGCGAGCAGATACGGCGGGAGCGCGTGAGGGCCGGTCATGGCCGACAGTCTGTCAGCCACGACCGGCCCTCGCCGCCCGGTTTTCCCGCGCGCTACACCAGGAGGGACAGCAGCAGGACGAAGACGATGCCGACCACCGAGATGATCGTCTCCATCACCGACCAGGTCTTGATCGTCTGGCCGACGCTCATCCCGAAGTACTCCTTCACCAGCCAGAAACCGGCGTCGTTGACGTGGCTGAAGAAGAGGGAACCGGCACCGATGGCCAGCACGAGCAGGGCCGTCTCACCGGTGGACATCCCGGCCGCCAGCGGAGCCACCAGGCCCGCCGCCGAGATGGTCGCGACCGTCGCCGAACCCGTCGCGAGCCGGATCGCGACCGCGATCAGCCAGGCGAGGAGCAGGGCCGGGATCGACCAGTCCTCGGAGAGGTCGAGGATCATCCGGCCGACGCCGATGTCGATCAGGGTCTGCTTGAAGCCGCCGCCCGCGCCGACGATCATCAGCACGCCCGCGATCGGGGCGAGGGACTTCTCGACGGTCGAGGAGAGGCGCTCCTTGGTGAACCCGGCCGCCCGGCCCAGGGTGAACAGGCCCACGAGGACCGCGGCCAGCAGGGCGATCAGCGGGGAGCCGATGACGTCGGTGACCTTCTGCACCCCGTTCTCGGGGTCGTCCACCACGATGTCCACGAGCGCCTTGACCAGCATCAGGACGACGGGCAGCAGGACGGTCGCGACGGTGGCGCCGAAGCCCGGGCGCCGGTCGAGGTCCTCGGAGGGCCGCGCCGGAATCATGTTCTCGGGCGCGGGGACGTCCACCCAGCGGGCGGCGTACCGGGAGAAGAGGGGACCGGCGATGATCACGGTCGGGACGGCGACGACCAGGCCGAGGGCGAGGGTCACGCCCAGGTTGGCGCCGAGCGCGTCGATGGCGACGAGCGGTCCGGGGTGCGGAGGGATGAGCCCGTGCATCACCGACAGTCCGGCGAGGGCCGGGATCCCGATCCGCATCAGGGAGTAGTTGCCGCGCTTGGCGATCAGCAGGACCACCGGGATCAGCAGCACGATGCCGACCTCGAAGAACAGCGGCAGTCCGATGACCGAGGCGATGAGGACCATCGCCCAGGGCATGGCGCGGCCCTTGGCCTTCGCGAGGATGGTGTCGACGATCTGGTCGGCGCCGCCCGAGTCGGCGAGGAGCTTGCCGAGGATCGCGCCGAGGGCGATGAGGACGCCGACGCCGGCGACGGTGCTGCCGAGCCCGGTCGTGAACGACTTGATGGCGTCGGCGAGCGGTGCCCCGGCGAACGCGCCGAGCGCGAGCGACCCGATGGTCAGCGCGAGGAACGCGTGCAGCTTGAACTTGGTGATGAGCAGGACGATGACGGCGATGCCGGCGAGTACGGCGATGCCCAGCTGGGCGTTGCCGGCCGAGGTGATCGGTTCGACGGCGTCCGCTGCCAGGACCTCGACGCTGAGACTGGTCACGGTGGTGTCCTTCGTACGGGCAGGTGGGGGTGGGGACAGGGGGAGGGCGGAGGGGAAGGGGATCAGCGCGCGAGGCGGCGCAGGGCCTCGACGGCGCGGGCGGTGATCTCCTCGGGGGTGCCGGAGACGTCCACGGCCACGCCGGCCTCGTCGTCCTCCAGCGGCTGAAGAGTGGCGAACTGGGAGTCGAGCAGCGCGGTCGGCATGAAGTGGCCCCTGCGCCCGGCCATCCGCTCCTCGATCAGCGCGCGGTCCCCGGTGAGGTGGAGGAAGACGACACCGGGCGCGGCGGCCCGCAGCCGGTCCCGGTAGCTCCGCTTCAGCGCCGAGCTGCTGACGACGCCGCCGCGACCGGCCCGGCCGTGGGCCCACTCCCCGATGGCGTCGAGCCACGGCTCGCGGTCCGCGTCGTCCAGCGGGACACCGGCGGACATCTTGGCGACGTTGGCCGCCGGGTGGAAGTCGTCGCCCTCGGCGTAGGGCAGGCCCAGGGCTTCGGCGACCTTCGGACCGATGGTGGTCTTGCCGGTGCCCGCGACGCCCATGACGACGACGACCGGGGGAGCGGTGTGGGGGGTGGAGCTCATGGGGGGTGCCTCGCTGTCTTCTTCGACATCGGTCCGTCGCGCTCATGAAACCCATTGGGTACGACGTATTCAAGAGTCTGTGACATAAAAGTCGTACTTTTCATTCCTGGCTGTGATCGCCCCGCCCGAGCGACTTAGGCTGATCACCATGACGACACCGGCCCAGGGGCTCCACTCCCACGTCCTGGCCACCCTGGGCCTCGCGATCACGGCGGGGGAGTACCCCCCGGGCACCGTGCTGCGCACCGACGAGCTCGCCCGGCGCTTCGACGTCTCGCGCACGGTGATCCGCGAGGTCGTCCGGGTCCTGGAGTCCATGCACCTGGTCGAGTCCCGCCGCCGGGTCGGCGTCACCGTGCTCCCCACCGCCAGCTGGAACGTGTACGACCCCCAGGTCATCCGCTGGCGCCTGGCCGGCGCCGACCGCCCCCGCCAGCTCCGCTCGCTCACCGTGCTCCGCTCGGCCGTCGAGCCCGTGGCCGCGGGACTCGCCGCCCTGAACGCCACCCCCGAGCAGTGCCGCCGGCTCACCGAGGAGGCCCTCGGCATGGTCGCCACCTCGCGCGGCCGGCAGCTGGAGGCGTACCTCGTCCACGACATCGCCTTCCACCGGGTCGTCCTCGACGCCTCCGGCAACGAGATGTTCGCCCGCCTCGGCGACGTCGTCGCCGAGGTCCTCGCCGGCCGCACCCACCACCACGTGATGTTCGAGGACCCCGACCCGGCCGCCGTCACCCTCCACGTCCAGGTCGCCGAGGCCGTACGGGAACGGGACGCGGCCCGCGCCGAGGCGCTGACCCGCGAGATCGCCGTCGGCGCCCTCAAGGAGCTGGATGTCCTCGCGCCCTGACCGGCCGCCCGGAGTTCACCGCTCGGTAACCTCTGAACTAGCTCAAATCCGGGCGTTCAGTGAAATCGCTCACAGTCAGTAACCCCCTCCTGCCGTGAGGATGTCCGCTGGCCGTGCCGCACGCCCCACAAGGGCACGGCCGGGTCCGCACAGCCCACCCCCTCACGAAGGCGAACAACTCCATGAGTGACCGCGTCTCGACCGCGGCCGACCCGCTGTCCGCCACCCCGGCGGCCACCGGTGCGGCGTCCCCCCACATCGACGCCGGTGACGCCGGGTACCGCAAGGACCTCAAGTCCCGTCACATCAACATGATCGCCATCGGCGGCGCCATCGGCACCGGCCTCTTCCTGGGCGCCGGCGGCCGCATGGCCAACGCCGGGCCGTCCCTCTTCATCGCCTACGCGGTCTGCGGTGTCTTCGCCTTCTTCGTGGTGCGCGCCCTCGGCGAGCTGGTGCTCTACCGCCCCTCCTCCGGCGCCTTCGTCTCCTACGCCCGTGAGTTCATGGGCGAGAAGGGCGCCTACACGGCCGGCTGGCTCTACTTCCTCAACTGGTCGACCACCGCCGTCGCCGACATCACCGCGGCCGCCACGTACGCCCACTTCTGGGCCATGTTCAGCGACGTCCCGCAGTGGATCCTCGCGCTCATCGCCCTCGCGGTCGTCCTCGCCGCCAACCTCATCTCCGTGAAGTACTTCGGCGAGATGGAGTTCTGGTTCGCGATCATCAAGGTCGCCGCCCTGGTCGCCTTCATGCTCGTCGGCATCTTCCTCATCGTGACCTCCCACGACGTCGGCGGCCACACCCCCGGCCTCGCCAACATCACCGACAACGGCGGCATCTTCCCCAACGGCGTCATGCCGATGCTGCTGCTGATCCAGGGCGTCGTCTTCGCCTACGCCTCCGTCGAGCTGTGCGGCGTCGCCGCCGGCGAGACCGAGAACCCCGAGAAGATCATGCCCAAGGCGATCAACTCGATCATGTGGCGCGTCGGCCTCTTCTACGTCGGCTCCGTCGTCCTGCTCGCGCTGATCCTCCCGTACACCGCGTACTCCGGCGACCAGAGCCCCTTCGTCACCGTCTTCGACAAGCTGGGCGTCCCCGGCGCCGCCGGCGTGATGAACCTCGTCGTCCTCACCGCCGCCCTCTCCAGCCTCAACTCCGGCCTCTACTCCACCGGCCGCATCCTGCGCTCCATGTCGCTGGCCGGCTCCGCGCCCAAGTTCACCGGCGTCATGAACAAGGGCGGCGTCCCCTACGGCGGCATCCTGCTCACCGCCGCCTTCGGCGTCGCCGGCGTCTTCCTCAACTACGTCATGCCCGAGGACGC
>NZ_JAPSIW010000824.1 GCF_031178505.1 Streptomyces sp.
GGCTGGTCAAGGAGGCGTTGCGCCTCTACCCGACCGCCTGGCGCCTGATCAGAGTGGCCGCTGCCGACCACGATATAGCCGGCCGCCGGGTCCACGAGCGCGAGCACGTCCTGATCGGCACGCACGCCATCCACCGGTCAGCGACCGTATGGGACAAGCCCCTGACCTTTTGCCCCTCACGCTGGGAAAAGCCGACCGACGAGCAACGGCGCTCCTACCTTCCCTTCGGCAAAGGCGAGGGTATGTGCCCGGCGAACGGCTTCGCCCTCAGGGCCCTCGAACACGTCAGCCACCTCATCCTCCGCGAATACCGGGGACACGTGCGGCTACGCGCCCGCAGACCCCACGTCCGCACGCTCCTGGCCCCGCCTGCAGGATGGACCCACCTCACCCCCGCCCCGCCACGCGATGACTGAACCGGACTCTCGGCTTGTCCTCAGCGCAAAGGCGCGCCCGCACCGAGAACAAGGCGTCCAGGGATGATCACGCCCTGCATGGTGTAGGCCAGGTGGAAGCGTCGACGGATCACGGTCTTGATCCGGCCCAGGGTCCAGCGCTGGTCCTCCCAGCCGTGCGCGGCCGGCCCCTTGACCAGCTCCGCCTCCAGCTGGCGAACTGCCCCTCGCTCAGCCTCGGCAACGACGCCGGGCCCTGCGACCGCGAAGCACGCGGCCCGCCCTCGTCCCATGCCTGCCGCCATCGCTGCACCGACCGGACACTGACGCGCAGGTTGGCGATCACCGAACTCGCCTCGCCGAGGGCGAACCGCTCGGCCGCCTGAAGCCGTAACCCCTTCACGGAAGCGCTGTCGTTCGGCGGTCAGCCCGCCCCCTTGTGGATACCGCATGCACTGGTGATAGCGCAGGCGACTGCCGCCCATCAGCCCCCTACGACACCACGAGTTCAACCTCAGTGACCACGGTGCCCGGCCCAAGGACGAGGAGCTCGGCCGGATCGCGGCTGAGATGCGGGCCGGTATGGCCGCCGGTGGGAATCCGGGCGCGCTTGTCGTAGGAGGAGCGGTGCTGACCGTCTTCTGCCGTCGGTGGTGACCGGTTACTGGTCGGGGTGGACGGCTTGGACGCCGGTGCCCGCGTAGGCCTTCGGTGTCAGGGTGAGCAGGTATCGTCCGGCGGGGTGGGCGGCGGAGGGGCGGGCGGCGTGGATGGCGTGAACGGCGGCCCAGGAGTGCCCGAAGCGCAGTAGTTCGGTGGCGGTGACCGCGGCGTCGGTGTCGAACGCCTCGATCCGGATGAACCGCAGACCCTTGATGTAGCCGAGCAGCCCGGGCCGTTCGGCGTCTCCGGCCGTCAGGGACAGCACCGGTGCATACAGATCCCCGAGTCCGCCGGAGGCCTGGACGTAGAACGCGGCGACCGCCTCGTTGAACGGGTCCTTCGGGTCGTACAACGCTCCCGCGGTCGTGTGGTCGAGGACGACCGCGATCCCCGCCACTACGCGGCCGCCCGCGGACCGTGCCCGCTGCCGCCGAGGCGCTCCAGCAGCGCCCGGGCCTTCGCCTCCGCCTCCGGGCTCGGCGCGCTGCCCAGCGCGGAGGCGAGCTCGGTGCGCGCCAGCTCGGCACGCTCGGCGTACTCGGCCTGCGTCGGCGTGCTCTGCGCGAGGTCCTCCACAAGCCCGCGGATCGTGGTGCCGTGCTCGGCCGCCAGCTGTGCCAGCCGGTCCCGCGCGGCTGTACTCACCTTGATGCTCGTCTCGTCTGCTGCCATGCCCCGACTCTACCGTGACCCTCTACCGCGGGTAGAGGGAACGAGTCCCTGAACCCCTGCGCCTGGGGTCGAGCCGCCCGCGAGGCGGGTACTGGCCGAGGCCGCAAGCGGCCGGCCTCCCCTTCGCAGCCGTGGCGCAGGGTTTGACGGACGTCGAGATAGAAGCGCTGATGCGACGACCAGTTCACGCAACTCCCGGACGCCTTCCCCGGCCGTGCCCACCCCCTCTCCGGCAGCCAGTGGACACACCCCCGCTCGGACCCCGTGCCCCTGGCCCGGCGCATGGCCGGCATCTTCGCCGATCCACGCGCCCGGGCCGAGGCACAGACCAGGCCGCCGCCCGCGCCCGCTCCGCAGCCGGGCCGCCACTGTGGTGCACCCTGTGACCACACACCCGGCCCCCGCACAGGCCCGCACCCCACGGCAGTGAACCGTCCACACCCGGGGGACGGGACGCCGGCCGCCCGGGAATGACCGGCGGACGACCGATGACCTCCCCTGCGGCCCCGCTCTCGAGCCGGCGCCGTCCTGGCGCGGCCAGGACACGCTTCGCGCACTGGCCGCGCCGCGCCGACTGAGCGCACGAGGTGTCCTTACGCGTTGGTCGAGCGGTTCGTCTGGGCCTGGTAGATGGCGCTACGGGTACGGGGGTCGGCGGTCCACCTGGCGTCGAGCAAGGAGGCGAGCAGGTAGCCGGTCCGTCGGGTGGGGTCAGCGTGCAGGGATGCCGGCTTGACCTTGCGCAGGCTGCCGTCGGCGACATCCGTGACATGCACGTAGTTCGGGTCGGGCTGGGTCGGGTTGACGCGGTACCGGTAACCGGAGCGGTCGCACGCGACGTACTCCTGTCCGGGAGTGATCGCCATGGCTGGTGTCCTCACTTCTCAGCAGCGCCGCAACACTAACCGCAGCAGGAGGTGGTCGCCGAAGGCGTCGACATCCCCAGCGTCGACGCGATCGTCTTCGCCGACCCCACCCGCAGCGTTATCCCTGCGTCCAGGCCCCCGACCGCGCCCCGCGCCTCGACGTGAGCGGCAATACCGCCTCACTCATCGTCCCCGTCTATGTTCCGCCCGGCGCCTACGGCGAAAACATCGGCCGTGGCCGGGTCGGGCGGGGTGCCCCATGCGCGGGGACAACCGGTGTGGTCATGAGAGTTTGGCGGTGTCTGCCGTGTCGCAGGGATGGAAGGGGACGCGTCCGGGCGTAGATGTCGGGGGCGCGGGGAGGCCGTAC
>NZ_JAPSIW010000142.1 GCF_031178505.1 Streptomyces sp.
CGCTCGGCCTCGGCGGAGGCGGCGGCGTTGGAGGCCGGGTCGGTGGTGGCGACGAGCGCGTACCAGGCCTCGGCGAGGTCCCCGTCCTCGTACCGCCGCTTGACCCAGGTGATCTCGCCGGCCTCGGCCATGGCCTCCACCGAGGGGGTCGCGGACGGGGAGACGAGGATGATGTCGGCACCGGCGGCGATGAGGGCCGGAAGCCGGCGCTGGGCGACCTGGCCGCCGCCCAGGACGACGACGCGGCGGCCCGCGAGGCGCAGGCCGACGGGATAGGCGGGGTGCTCGGCGTGCGCGGGGTGCTCGGCGTGCTCGGCCATGTGCGGGCGGCTCCTCGGAGGGGCGTGCGGATGAGGGGGCCGCTGCGGCGGTGAAGCGGCTGGTGGGACGGGCGGTGGGCCCGTGCCCACGATATCGGTGAGGGGGGCCGGGCACGCTGTGACCCTTGTCCCTCGGGGCCGGGAGGCCCCGGTGGTACGGGAGGCGCGGTACGCGCGGGAGGCGGTACGGCGCCGGAGCCGTACGACTCCTGGGGCCGGGCGGGACCGCCCGAAGGCGCGGACGGCACGTGCCCGGGCCGGGCGGCGCAGGAGCCCGGCCCGGGCTTCCGGGTCGGGCTCCTGCGCCGTGGAAAGGCCCTACTTCTCGGTGACGCCCGCCGAGTCGAACGTGGCCACCTCGTGCATCGCGCGGGCCGCGCTCTGCACCAGCGGCAGGGCGAGCAGCGCGCCCGTGCCCTCGCCGAGGCGGAGGTCCAGGTCGACCAGGGGGCGCAGCCCCAGCTTGTTGAGGGCCGCCACGTGGCCCGGCTCGGCGCTGCGGTGGCCGGCGATGCAGGCCGCGAGCGACTCGGGCGCGATCGCCCGGGCGACGAGGGCCGCCGCGCCGGTGGAGACGCCGTCGAGGATGACCGGGGTACGGAGCGAGGCCGCGCCCAGGATCAGGCCGACGAGGGCGGCGTGCTCCAGGCCGCCGACCGCGGCGAGGACGCCGAGGGGGTCGGCCGGGTCCGGCTGGTGCAGGTCGAGCGCGCGCCGGACCACGTCCACCTTGCGGGCGTGGGTCTCGTCGTTGATGCCGGTGCCGCGGCCGGTGACCTCGGCGGGGTCCACGCCGGTGTAGACCGAGATGAGGGCGGCGGACGCGGTGGTGTTCGCGATGCCCATCTCACCGGTGAGGAGCGCCTTGTTGCCGGCGGCGACGAGGTCGCGGGCGGTCTCGATGCCGACCTCGACCGCGGCGAGCACCTCCTCGCGGGTCATCGCCGGGCCGGTGGTGAAGTCGGCCGTGCCGGGGCGCACCTTGCGCGGCAGCAGCCCCGGGGTGGCCGGCAGCTCGGCGGCGACGCCGACGTCGACGACGCAGACCTCGGCGCCGACCTGGTTGGCGAAGGCGTTGCAGACCGCTCCCCCGCCGAGGAAGTTGGCCACCATCTGGCCGGTGACCTCCTGCGGCCAGGGGGTGACGCCCTGGGCGTGGACGCCGTGGTCGCCCGCGAAGATCGCGACGGCGGCCGGCTCGGGGATCGGCGGCGGGCACATCCGGGAGAGACCGGAGAGCTGGGCGGAGATGATCTCCAGCATGCCGAGCGCGCCGGCCGGCTTGGTCATCCGCTTCTGCCGCTCCCAGGCCTCGCCGAGCGCCTTGGCGTCCAGCGGGCGGATGTTGGCGACGGTCTCCTGGAGGAGGTCGTGCGGCTCCTCGCCGGGCAGGGCGCGGCGGCCGTACGTCTCCTCGTGGACGACCCAGGCCAGGGGGCGGCGCTTGGACCAGCCCGCCTGCATCAGCTCGGGCTCGGCCGGGAACTCGTCGACGTAGCCGACGCAGAGGTACGCGACCACTTCGAGGTGCTCGGGCAGACCGAGGGCGCGGACCATCTCGCGCTCGTCGAAGAAGCTGACCCAGCCGACGCCGAGGCCCTCGGCGCGGGCGGCGAGCCACAGGTTCTCGACGGCGAGGGCCGAGGAGTAGGGGGCCATCTGCGGCTGCGTGTAGCGACCCAGGGTGTGGCGGCCGCCCCGGGTGGGGTCGGCGGTCACGACGATGTTCACCGGGGTGTCGAGGATGGCCTCGATCTTCAGTTCCTTGAACTGCTTGGCCCGGGCCTTCGGCAGCGAGTTCGCGTACGCCTCGCGCTGCCGCTGGGCGAGTTCGTGCATCGTCTGCCGGGTCTCGGCGGAGCGGATGACGACGAAGTCCCACGGCTGGGAGTGGCCGACGCTGGGGGCCGTGTGGGCGGCCTCCAGGACACGGAGGAGCACCTCGTGCGGGATCGGGTCGGAGCGGAAGCCGTTGCGGATGTCGCGGCGCTCGCGCATCACGCGCAGGACGGCCTCGCGCTCGGCCTCGTCGTAACCGGGGGCCGGGGGTCCGGCCTCGGCGGCCGGCGCGGTCGCGGCCGGCTCTCCGTCCTGGGCGGCGGGCTCGGCGGTCTCCACCGGCGCGACGGGCTCCGCGCTCCCGACCGGTGCGGTCGGCTCGGCGGGCTCGTCCGTGGCGGCGGGGACGCCGGCCGTCCCGTCGGCCTGCGGGACCTCGGCGGCGGGGGCGGGGTGCGCGGACTCCGGCGCCTGTAGGGCCTCGGCCGCGGGGGTCTCCTCGGGGGTGCCGGCCTCCGTGGCGGCCTCCGGGAGCATCTCCGGCTCGCCGGTCACCTCCGCGGGCACGGCCTCGGCCACGGTGTCGGCGACGGTCCCGGCGGGAGCGGCCGGCTCGGCAGGGGCCGGCTCGACGGGCTGGGCGACGGGAGCCGGGACCTCGGCCTGCACGGCCTCGGCGGGCGCGTTCTCGGTGACAGGCGCGGCCTCGGCGGGCGTGGCCTCGGTGACGGCCGGGGCCTCGGCCGTCCGCTCCTCGGGGAGCGGCTGGACGGCGGCCTCGGCGGGCGGGGCGGGGGCGACGGCCGTCTCGTCGGCCTGCGGGACCTCGGCGGGCACCACGGGCGCGACGGCCTCGGCCGGCGCCTCCGGCTCGGGCCGGACCTCCACGGGCTCCGCGGCCGGCTCCGTCCGGGGCATCTCGGCGGCGGGCAGCGGCCCGGCCTCCGCGGGAGCGGCCTCGGCGGCCGGGGCCTCGGCGGCCTCTTCCGGGACGGCGACCGGTACGGCTTCGGCGACGGGTGCGGTGGCCGGCTCGCCCTCGCGCGGCGCGGGGACGGTCGGCTGGGCGACGGCGGGCTGCTCGGCGGCGGCCCCGGGCACCGGCTCAGCGGCCGGCTCGGGCTCCGGGGCCTCGGCGGGGAGGGCGGCCGTGTCCTCGGGCGCCTCCTGCGGGACGGGGGCCGGGGCGGGCTCCGCGACGGGCGTCGGGGCCAGGTGCGGGGCGGTCGGGACGGTGCCCTCCACCTGGACGAAGCGGCCGGCCGGCGGAACGACCGTTTCTGCGGGAACCTCGGCCGCCTGGGGCTGCGCCGGCCACGGCTCCGCGCCCTGCGGGGCGAGCTGCCGGCCCTGTCCGAGCGACTGGTCCTGCGCGATGTCGAAGTACTCGGGGCCCGTGGTGGGCGGTCCCGGGTTCCGTACGGGCACGGGCGCGGGCGCCGTCGCCACGACCGGCTCGGGCGCCGGGGCCGGCGCGGGCTGCGCCGCGGGGGCGGGTGCCGTGGCGGGGCCGCGGTCGGCGAGGGAGCGCACCACGCCTCCGGTGCCCTCGGGCACGGCCGGTCCCATGTGCAGCGGACGGCGGCCGTGCTGCGGCCCCGGGGCGGTGGCGGGCGGCGGGACGCGGACCCCGCCGAGGTCGACGGAGCCGGTGTCCCGGCCGGCGGCCTCGTGGGCACCCGTGTCGAGGATGCCGGGCTCGTACCCGTGGTCGGTCACGACCGGCTGCTCCTGCGGCGCGGCGGGGACGCCGTGCGCGGGAGTGCCGTGCGCGGGAGTGCCGTGCGCGGGAGTGCCGTGCGCGGGAGTGCCGTGCGCGGGAGTGCCGTGCGCGGGAGTGCCGGCTCCCTGGGGCGGGAGCGGCACGCCCTGCGGGGGGGTGGCCGCCGCGGGGGCGGTGAGCTGGTCGGCGAGGACGGCGGAGTCCGGCAGCGGGCCCGTGAGCGGATCGGTCAGCGGGTCACCGGCCTGCGGGGCCTCGGCGGCCTGGACGGCGTGCTGCGCCACACCCTGGTGCGGTGCCTCGTGGCCGGGGGCCACGGGGGCGGCGGGCGGAGGGGGTACGGCGACCGGCGGGGCGGGCGTGGCACCCGGCGGCAGTTCGCTCCAGGCTCCCTGCGTACCCGGCATCAGGAGCAGGTCGTCGTCCTCGGCTGTGTGCTCGGAGGGGTCCAGGTAGGTGTACGCAGCCGGCGCGGGAACGCCCGGCTGCTCGACCATGCCTGCGTTCTCCGGCAGCCCCTCGCCCGGGATCTGGCCGGTGTCCGTCATGCGTACCCCTCGCCCATCGGTTGTGCTCCTTCAGACCTTCGCCCGTCGACAAGAACGAGCGTCCGCGTCGCGCGGCACGGAGGACGCGCGGACACCCAAGCATTGTCGCGGCCCTCGGCCATCGTGGCAGGGAGATCCGCCACGGTGCGCTGTGGACTGCGCCACGTCGCGCGGTCCCCCCCGTTGCTCCGTACCACATCAGCGGGCCAAAAGGGCCAGCGTTTCAGGACATTGACGAACAGAACGCCGAACGTCCGGGTGCGGTACAACAATCCGCCAGCCTACCTGGCCCGGTGGGGCGGGGCGGTCACGGGTGGGGCGGCCCGGCCCGGTGCGCGGGCGGGTCGACGCGGCGTCCGCAGAGCAGGAAGACGACCGACCGCTCGCGCTCGGACCAGTCGTCCGGGTCGAGCCCGACGGTCTGGAGGAGGAGGCTCTCGACGGTGTAGCCGCCGGCGGTGAGGGCGGCGCCGGCGGACTCGGCCTCGTCGCGGGTGGAGGCGTGGGCGACGATGCGTTCCGGGCGCCGGTCGGTGCAGGCGGTGACGACGGGGACGCCGCCGGCCCCGACGCGGACGACGTCCGGCTCGGGCAGGCTCTCCAGGACGTGCGGGGCGCGGCCGTGGACGGTCTGGAGGGGGACGCCGTGGCGGCGGGCTGCCGCGGCGGTGCGGGCGCAGGCGTCGGGGTCGAGGTCCACGGCGATGACGGCGGCGCCGAAGCGGGCCGCCTCGACGGAGAAGCCGCCGCCGGCGCAGCCGATGTCCCAGACCAGGTCGCCGGTGCGGGGTCCGAGGCGGGCCAGCTGGGCGGCGCGCAGGGCGGGGTCCTCGCCCGCCCGGGTGCGGGGGGCGCCGCCGGGTCCGTACTCCTCGGCCGGCAGACCCCAGCCCCGTACCGCACGGGCCGCCGGGTCCTCACCGAGGAGCCAGGGGGCGCCGGCGGCTCCGGAGGCGCCGCCGGCGATGCCGCCGATGACGAGGACGACGTTGGGGTCGCGCCAGCTGTGGTCGGCGGCCTTGTCGGAGGTGAGGACGGAGACCTGCTCGCGGGCGGTGCCGAGTTCCTCGCAGACGACGAAGGTGCGGTGGACGCCGTCGAGGAGCAGGGCGAGTTCGGCGGGGCCCGCGCCGGGCGAGGTGAGGACGGCGACCTTGGGGTGGGCGCGGCAGACGTTGACGGCGCGGCGCAGGGTGCGCTGGTGGGCGACGACGACCTTGGCGTCGTCCCAGGGCATGCCGGCGCGGGCGAACGCGGCGGCCACGGAGGAGACGGCGGGGACGACCTCCACCTCCAGGCCGTGCTCGGGCGCGCGCAGGGTGCGCACGACGCCGAAGAATCCGGGGTCGCCGTCGGCGAGGACGACGGCGGTGCCGCGGTGGCCCGCGATGCGGCGGGCGGCGAGGTCGAGGCTGCCGAGGCGGACGCGTTCGGCGCCGGGGGGCACCTCGGGCAGTGCCAGGTGGTGGGCGGCGCCGGCCACGAGGGTGGCGGCGCGGAGCGCGGACCGGGCCGCCGAGGTGAGCGGCGAGCCGTCCCAGCCGATCACGGTGACGCGGTCGGCCATCGTCGTCTGTCTCCTGGGGTGGTGTGCGGGTCGTCGCAGGTCGAACGCGGCGCAAAGGGTGCCGGGCGGGTCGAGCGTACCCGGAACGGGCGCGGGCCCGGCGCGCCGCCGGGGCGTGTGGCGGCCGTCTCGGGCGGGGGATCAGCTCCAGTCGGCGAAGGTGGAGTAGCCGGCGTCGGCCATCTGCTCGGCGACGCCGTCGAGGTCCTCGGGCAGGAGGCTCCAGACGATGAGGTCGGTCCGGATGTCGGCCCAGTCGCCGGCCTCGGTCTGGCTCCGCGCTATCCAGGCGTTGCGCAGGACGCCCTCGCTGATGCAGCCGATCTTCTGCGCGACCTGCTGGGAGGCGGTGTTGTCGGCGGCGGTGCGCAGTTCGAGGCGCTCGAAGCCGCGGTCGCCGAACAGCCACTGGGCGACGGCGAGGACGGATTCGGTGGCGTAGCCCTCGCCGCGGGCCCAGGGCGCGGTGACGTACGCGACCTCGGTGGCTCTGGTGCGCCAGTTGGTGCTGTGGAGGTGGACGGTGCCGACGAGGCGCTGGGTGAGGAACTCGGTGACGGCGAAGACGATGCCGTGGCCTTCGGTTCGCTGCGCAGGAGCGATCCTGCGCACCCAGTCCTCGGCGTGGGAGCGGGTGTAGGGGTGCGGAACGGAGGTCCAGGCGACGACGAGTTCGTCGTTCATCATCTCGACGAAGGCGGGGATGTCGGCCTCTTCGTACGGGCGCAGCACCAGCCGGTCCGTGCTGATGGAGATGTCCGGAAAGGTGGTAGTCATGCGCAGCTCCGTAGCGAAGACCGTCCGTAAAGACCGTGAACGGACAGCATGCAGCATGGGACGGCGCGTGCGCATGGCCGGGTGCGGGGCGGCGGGACCCGTGCCGAAGGCCCCGCGCGCCGGTGGGGCGGGCGGGGCCTTCGTGCGGGGAATCCCGCCTGGCGGGCGTTACTTGGCGGCGCCGAAGGCCGGGATGACCGATCCCTTGTAGGTGTCCTCGATGTACTTCTTCACCTCGGGCGAGTTGAGGAGCTTCGCGAGCTTCTGCACGCGCGCGTCGTTCTCGTTGCCCTTCTTGACGGCGAGGAAGTTGGCGTACGGGTTGCCGTCGGCCTTCTCCAGGACGAGGGCGTCCTTGGCGGGCTGCAGCTCGGCCTCGATGGCGTAGTTGCCGTTGATGACGGCGGCGTCCACGTCGTTCAGGGCGCGGGGCACGGTGGCGGCCTCCAGCTCCTTGAACTCCAGGCCCTTCTTGTCGGTGATGTCGGAGAGCTTGGCGTTGGTGCCCACGCCCGGCTTGAGGGTGATCAGGCCGTTGTCGGCGAGGAGCTGGAGCGCGCGGCCGCCGTTGGTGGTGTCGTTGGGGACGGCGACGGTCTGGCCGGGCTTGATGTCCTTCACCGACTTCAGGCTCTTGGAGTAGAGGCCGAGCGGCTCCAGGTGGACGTCGACCACGGGGACGATGGTGGTCTTGTTCTTCTGGTTGAAGTCGTCCAGGTACGGCTTGTGCTGGAAGAAGTTGGCGTCGACCTGGCCGGACTGGGTGGCGGTGTTCGGCAGGACGTAGTCCGTGAACTCGCGGACCTCCAGCTTGAGGCCGGCCTTCTCGGCGAGGTTCTTCTGGACGAAGGTGAGGATGTCGCCGTGCGGCGTGGGGGACGCCGCGACGACGAGGGCCTTCGAGGCGTCGCCGGAGCCGCTCGCGGAGGAGGACGGGTCCGAGGAGGTGCCGCAGGCCGTGAGGCCGAGGGCGAGGGCGGTGGTGGCGGCGAAGCCGGCGGTGAGCTTGATGTTCTTACGCACGAAGAGTGCCTCTTTCGGGTGGAGCGGTGGACGCCTGGACAACAAGTCCGGGCTGTTCTTCGGTGGACGAAGTGCGGGTGGGCGGCCGCCGTCAGGCGGTGCGGCCGCGGCGGGCGAGGAGCCGTACGACTCCGTCGCCGATGAGCTGGACGACGGTCACGAGGACCACCAGGACGACGACGGTGACCAGCATGAACGTGGTGTCGAAGCGCTGGTATCCGTAGGTGACGGCCTTGGAGCCGAGGCCTTCGCCGCCCACCGCGCCGGCCATGGCCGAGTAGCCGATGAGCACGATCACCGTGGTGGTGACGGCGGAGACGAGCGAGGGCAGGGCCTGCGGCAGGAGCACCTTGCGGACGATGGTGGGGATGCCGCCGCCCATGGCCTGGACGGCTTCGACGAGTCCGTGGTCGACCTCGCGGACGGCCGTCTCGACGAGGCGCGCGAAGAAGGGGATGGCGCCGATGGCGAGCGGCACGATCATCGCGGTCGGTCCGATGAAGGTGCCGACGACGAAGGTGGTGAAGGGGATCAGGGCGATCAGCAGGATGATGAACGGCAGGGAGCGCCCGATGTTCACGATCGCACCGACGATCTTGTTCACCGGCCGGTTCTGCAGCAGTCCGCCCTTGTCGGTGAGGACGAGGAGGATGCCGAGCGGCAGTCCGCCGAGCACGGTGACGACGGTGGCCCAGAGGACCATGTAGAGGGTGTCGACGGTGCCCTGCTCCAGCAGGGGCCGCATCTCTTCCCAGGTCACTTGGCACCTTCCTCGACCAGCAGCGGCGTTCCGGCGGCTGCGCCGTGTTCCTGCGGTTCCCGCGTTCCGGGCTGTTCCGGTTCTTCCTCGACGACCTCGACCTGCAGGCCCTGCTCACGCAGGAAGCCGACCGGGACGACGTTGTCCTCGTACCGTCCGGGCAGTTCGATCCGCATCCGGCCGATCTGCCTGCCGCCCACGGTGTCCATCGCCGCCCCGAGGATCGAGATGTCGATGTTGTAGGTGCGGGACAGCTGGGAGATGACCGGCTGGGTGGCGGCCTCGCCGTGGAAGGTGACGTCCACGACCGTGCGGTCGGGGCCGGTGGAGTGGCCGCTGACCGGGAAAAGCTCGGCCGCCAGCTGCGAGCCGGGGGTGGCGAGCAGTTCGCTCACGGTGCCGGACTCCACGATCCGGCCCCGCTGCATGAGGGCGGCCGAGTCGCAGATCGTCTTGACGACGTCCATCTCGTGGGTGATGAGGAGGACGGTGAGGCCGAGCTGCCGGTTGAGGTCGCGGAGCAGCTGGAGGATGGAGCGGGTGGTCTCGGGGTCGAGAGCGCTGGTGGCCTCGTCGGAGAGGAGCACCTTCGGGTTGCCGGCCAGGGCGCGGGCGATGCCAACGCGCTGCTTCTGGCCGCCGGAGAGCTGGCCCGGGTAGGCCTTGGCCTTGTCGGCGAGGCCGACGAGGTCCAGGAGTTCGAGGGCGCGGCGGGAGCGCTCGGCGCCGGGGACGCCGAGGATCTCCAGGGGCAGTTCGATGTTGTCCTTGACCGTGCGCGAGGACAGCAGGTTGAAGTGCTGGAAGACCATGCCGATGCGGCTGCGGGCCTGGCGCAGGTCCTTGCCGGCGCGGCGGCTCCGTCCGGCGAGGGCGGTGAGGTCGACGCCGTCGACCGTCACGGTGCCGGAGGTGGGACGCTCCAGGAGGTTGACGCAGCGGATGAGCGAGGACTTGCCGGCGCCGCTCTGGCCGATGACGCCGTAGACCTCTCCTTCGCGGACGTGGAGGTCGACGCCGTCCAGAGCGGTGACCTGGCGGCCGCGCGACTCGTAGACCTTGGTCAGGCCCGAAGTGGTGATCACAGGGGTTTCCGTCACTGTCGAGTGCGCGACGCGGGGTCCGCCGTGCACGGGGCATTCGTCATTTCGGACAGGCAGGCGCACGGGAGGCGGCTCCGGCGGTGGCCGGGGCAGCGGTGCGCGGGGCAGGCACGGTCCGCGCCGGTGGGCGGCGGAACGGCTGGCCGTCGGGGTCTCGCTTCGGGGCGCGAGGCTCGGCGGGGGCCCTCAGAAGGCGCACATTCGACACATACAACGAGCACCGGGCGTCGTGATCGCCTCGGTCGCAAGGGTGCGGCTGCTCGTCGTGGTCATGTCTGCAAGTAAAACATGCGCGGCTGCGAAGGGAAGCAGCCTGTCCGTATAACGGACAGCTGTGAGACGCCCTGCGGACGGCCGGCGCTCCTCGCGCGGTCCGCCGCCCCTCCCCCGTACGGCCTGCCCGTACGGGCTCCGCCGGGCCGGGGCGGCCGGCCGGCGTCCCCGGCCACGAGGGGACCGGATGTGGTCAAGGCCACGGCCCGGGGGCCGCGCGCATCGGACCATTCCGGCCGTAATACGCTCGGGCGCATGCTCGACGCCCTGACGGTCGCGGTCTGTGTGGCCGCGCTCGCCCTCGCCGCCTGGTGCGGCTTCGCCGCCTACCGGGACCAGCCGACCAAGGACTGGCACTTCATCGGCATGGCCGTGGTGACCCTCCTGGTCCTCGCCCAGCTGATCGTGGGCATCGTGCAGCTGGCGCGCGGCGAGAAGGCGGAGGAGGGCACCACCATCTTCGTCGCCTATCTGCTGGGCGCGCTGTGCGCGGTCCCGGTGGCCGGCTTCATGTCGCTCGCGGAGCGCAGCCGGTGGGGCTCGGCGACGGTCGCGGCGGGCGCGGTCGTCCTCGCGGTGCTCGAAGTGCGTCTCCACGACATCTGGACGGTGGGCTGATCATGGGCGGGACCCGGGAAGCGCGGGAGACGGCGGCCGGCGGGCGGACCCGGCTGGTGTCGGGCCCCGGCATGCTCGTGGTCTGGCTGTACGGCGTGATGTCGGTGGGCGCGGCCTCCCGCTCGGTGTACGAGATCACCGCGAAGTTCGACCAGGCCCCGCTGGCCTACTCGCTCTCGGCGGTGGCGGCGCTCGTGTACGTCTTCATCACGTACACGCTGGTGCGCGGCGGCGAGACGGCGCGCAGGGCGGCGCTGGTGTGCTGCGCCGCCGAGCTCGCCGGTGTCCTGGTCGTGGGGACCTGGACACTGCTGGAACCGTCCGCCTTCCCGGACTCCACGGTGTGGTCGGAGTTCGGCTACGGCTACGTCTTCATCCCGGTGCTGCTGCCGCTGACCGGCATCTGGTGGCTGCGGCGGTCCCGGGCCGCCTGAGCCGGCGACCCGGGAGCACCGTCGTCACGGGGCCTGACCGCCGTCGCGCGACGGGACGGGCGGCCCACCGGTCCGTCAGGCGGCCTTCTCCAGGGTCACCAGGGTGATCCGGGGGCCGAGCGCGCGGGTGGCGACCTGCTCGTACCCCTTCCTGCGGTAGAGCCGGAGGTTGGCCTCGCCGCGGTGGCCCGTGTCGAGCCGGAAGCGCTTGGCGGACGGGGTCTCGGGCCGGCCGGTCGTCGCGAAGTGCTGCTCGATGGCGTCGAGGAGCCGCCCGCCGAGGCCGTGCCGGCGCAGCCGAGGGTGGACCATCAGGTTGGTGATCCGTACCGTGCCGTCCTCGTCGGCGGAGGCCCGCACGGAGGCGACGACCTCGTCGCCGAGCCGGGCCACGAGGCCGTGGCCCCCGGCCAGTTCGGCGCGCAGGGCGTCGAGCGACTGGGTGAGCGGTTCGATGGACCAGTCCCCGTACAGCTCCGCCTCGCTCTGGTAGCAGAGGTACTGCAGCTTCAGGATGTGCTCCGCGTCCTGCGCGTCCGCTGCTGAGATGGTCACACTCATGCCCATGTGTGCACGCCTCCCGCTCATCTGGTCCACCGACGGTCTACCGCACCCTTCCCCTCCGGCCGGGGACGGGAACCTCTGCGGCGAGCATTCTGCGCAGGCATCCCAGGCAACGGGAACGCATCGGCCCCAGACTGCCTTGTGAGATACCCAACGCTCCTGCGATTTCCCGGTAGGTGGGGTCGGCGGGGTCGAGCATGGCGGCCA
>NZ_JAPSIW010000825.1 GCF_031178505.1 Streptomyces sp.
CACGCTGTTGAGTTCTCAAGGTGCGGACGCTTCCTTCGTACTGACCCTCTCGGGCTTTCCTCCGGGCGCTTCCTTCGTTTCCGACTCTATCAGATCTTTCCGATCCGATTTCCTCGGTGCTTTCCGGTCCCTTTCGCTTTCGCTCCGGGCCCTTCCGGCGTTTCCGACTCTATCAGATCCTTTCGGTGTCCGATTCCCCGTCAGAAGGGGTTGTCTTTCCGGCTGTTGGGCCGTTCCGACGTCTCAAACTCTAGCGGATTTCCCTGGCGACTCATAATCGAGCCATTCGAAATGAATTTCGGCATGCCGAAAATCGTCCCGAGAGGGAGATCGTGCTGAGGTGAGGTGCCGCGTCAGCGGCGGGAGTGGCTGTCGAAGAACCGTTCCGGCTCCGTGACAACTCGGAGAACACTACGTATCCGCGCGGGGCGTGTCAACCCCCGCCCGGTGAGGCCTGCGGGGCGCTCAGTCCAGGTCCGTCAGGCGGCCGCCGGCGTCGGGCTGGGTGAGCTCCACGCGGCGGAGGAGGCGGATCAGGACGTCTCCCAGGACGCCGCGCTCCTCGGGGGCGAGGTCCTGCAGGAGGTCCTCCTCGAAGTCGGTGGCCATGCGCATGGCCTCCAGCCACTTCGAGCGGCCCTCGTCCGTCAGCTCGACGATCACGCGCACCCGGTTGTTCTCGTCGCGGTCACGGGTGACCAGGCCTTCGCCCGCCATGCGGTCGATGCGGTGGGTCATCGCGGCCGGGGTGAGTCCGAGGCGCTTGGCCAGCTCGCCCGGGCCCAGGCGGTAGGGCTCGCCGGCGAGGACCAGGGTCTTCAGGACCTCCCACTCGGCGTTGCTGATGCCGAGGTCGGCGAGCTGGCGGCCGTACGCCACGTTCATGCGGCGGTTCAGCCGGCCGAGGGCGGAGACGACCTTCTCCACCTGGGGATCAAGATCGCGGAACTCGCGCTGATAGGCGGCGATCTGCTCGTCGAGGCTCGGCTCCTGCGGAGCGGTGTCGGACATGCGGGGAGTATCCCACGGCAGTCGTTGGCGTTGAAGTCCTTCCATGTGTACAGTTAAGCATCGAACTTTAGTATTGAAGTCTTGAGTGTTCAGGGTTACACCTCTGAACCTCCGACCGAAGTGGGTGAGTGTGACCAAGGTGAGGGGCGCCGCGATGCGCCGCATTCAGGCAGGCAGCGCGCTGAGCGCGTTCGGACTCGGCTTCACCGTGCCGTACCTCTATGTGTACGTCGCACAGGTGCGGGATCTGGGCGCGACGACGGCGGGCATCGTCCTCGCCGTCTTCGCCATGGCCGCGCTCGTCGTCCTCCCCTTCAGCGGCCGGGCCGTCGACCGGCGCGGTCCCGTGCCGGTGCTGCTCGTCGCCTCCGTGATCGCGGCCGTGGGGGCCGTGGCCATGGGGCTCGCGGCGAGCGTGCCGGCGGCCGTGGGGGCGGCGGCGCTGCTCGGTGCCGGTACGGCCGTGCTCCAGCCGGCGCTGGCGACGATGATCGTCTGGTGCTCCTCGCCGACCGGCCGTACCCGGGCCTTCGCCCTGCAGTTCTTCCTGCAGAACCTGGGTCTCGGTGTCGGTGGACTCATCGGCGGTCAGCTCGTGGACGAGAGCCGCCCGGGCAGTTTCCTGCTGCTCTTCTCGATCGAGGCGGTGATGTTCCTCGTCCTCGCCGCGGTCGTGGGCACCGTCCGGATGCCGGGCTCCCCGGCGCTGCGCGACACCCGTCCCGCCGAGGGCGGTGCGGGCGGCGGGCTGCGGGCGCTCCTCGGCCACAAGGCGATGGTGCAGCTCTGCGTCCTCGGCTTCGTCCTCTTCTTCGCCTGCTACGGACAGTTCGAGTCGGGTCTCGCCGCCTACGGCACCGAGGCCGCCGGCATCCAGCCGTCGACCCTGGGCATCGCCCTGGCCGCCAACACCGCGGTCATCGTGGTGGCCCAGTTCCTGGTCCTGAAGTTCGTCGAACACCGCAGGCGCACCCGCGTCATCGCGGCCGTGGGACTCATCTGGACCGTGGCCTGGATCTTCGCCGGATACGCGGGGCTCGGGCACGGCAGCCAGGCCATGGCGACGGCGGCCTTCGTCTCCACGTACGCCCTCTTCGGGCTCGGTGAGGCGATGCTGTCGCCGACCGTGGCGCCGCTGGTGGCCGACCTGGCGCCGGAGGCGATGGTCGGGCAGTACAACTCTGCCTTCGCCCTGGTGAAGCAGCTGGCGCTGGCCGTCGGCCCCGCCGTGGGCGGTCCGATGGGCGCGGCCCTCCACGGCCCGTACATCGTGACCTTCGTTCTCTTCTCGCTGGGCATCACCTTCCTGGCGGTCCGGCTCGGCCGGCAGCTCACGCCCGAGCAGAACCAGCCGTCGCTCGCCGCGAAGCCGTCGAAGGTGATCGCACAGCACCGGCCGGAGCGGGAGACGACCGCGGTCTGATCCGGCCCGATCCGGAAGACACCCCCTAACCGGCGCGGGACGGAAGGGCGAACTCGCACCACACCGCTTTGCCGCCGCCCGGAGTGCGGCGGCTCCCCCAGGACGAGGCGATCGTCGCGATGATCGAGATACCGCGACCCGCCTCGTCCTCCGTTTCCGCCCGTCGGCGGCGCGGCAGGTGGTCGTCGCCGTCCGTGACCTCGATGATCAGGCGCCGGTCGGTGCGGCGGAGGCGCAGCCGCATGGGCGGTGTGCCGTGCTGGAGGGAGTTCGCCACCAGCTCGCTGGTGGCGAGGACGCCGAGGTCGCGCAGTTCGACCGGGAAGCGCCAGCTCGCCAGGACACCGGAGGCGAAGGCACGCGCGCGGGGAGCCGCCTCGACACCGCCGAGGAGCTCCAGGGCCGCGTTGTGGAACAGCTCGGCGTCCGCGCCTTCGCGGGACGGGTGCTGGACCACCAGGACCGCCACGTCGTCGTCGTGCTCGGCGGTGACGCCGAGGGAGCGCAGCAGCCTGTCGCAGA
>NZ_JAPSIW010000826.1 GCF_031178505.1 Streptomyces sp.
GCGCCCGGATGATCCGGGAGACGTGGCCGCAGGCGCGGATCACCAGCATCGCCCCGTACGGCCGTGATCACGCGGGCCGGCAGCAGGGCATGCGCCAGTTGCTGACCCATCAGGGCGAGCTGCACCAAGTGGCGGACGGTCCGGCGCGTCCCGCGCCGGTGCGGGCGCCGCTGCCGCAGGTGCAGCCCGCCCCGCCGCTGCCGCCGGAGGCGGTGGCGCAGGAGCTCGGCGGGGCGTTCGGTCCGGGCATCCTCCGTTTCGACCAGCGGGCGGTGTCCCGGCAGGGCGTGCCCGAGCTGGTGGCGCGGACGCTGGTGTGGGCGGGTCTGCCGGCGGACTTCGGTCCGTTCTTCTGGGCGCAGCCGGCGGTGCCGGTGGTGCCGACGCTGGCGGAGCTGGCCGCGCAGCGGCAGGTGCAGCCGGCCGGGGACGCGAGCTCGTACCTGGTGCTCGGGTCGGACTTCGGGCGGGCGATCTGCGTCCAGTACGGGACCGCGCACATCGTGGCGGTGCCGGTCGAGGCCGGTCCGGGCGGGCAGCCGGTGCCGCCGCAGTTCGTGAACACCGGTCTGCCGGAGTTCGTGCGGTGCATGGCGCTGCTGGGCCGGATGTGGCGGTTGCGGTTCGGTCTGAACCCGGAGCAGGCGGGCCGGTGGACGGTGGACTTCCAGGCGCAGCTGGCGATGCTGGACCCGGCGGCGCTGTCGTCGCCGGAGAACTGGTGGTCGGTGCTGCTGGAGCAGATGTGGGACGGCCTGCTCTGAGCACGGACCGGCACGACAGGATGTGATCAAAGGCGCTCGACGTGTGTTCACGTCGGGCGCCTTTTGTCCGTTCTCATGGAGCATCCTTGATGCTCGAGTCCATACGGAAGGGGCGTCAGGGATGAGTTTCGCTGTCGGACGGGGCCGCGGGTACCGGCCGGAGCAGGTCGACCGCTTCCTCGCCGCGCTCTCCGGGGAACGCGACGGCGCCTGGGAACGGGCGGCGCGGCTCACCGTCCTCGAGAAGGAGATGGAGGCCGAGGCCGCCCGGCTGCGCGCCGAGGCGGAGGCGCTGCCGCCGCAGCGGTACGAGTCGCTGGGCGAGGCGGCGCAGAAGATCCTGGAGCTCGCGGAGCAGGAGGACGAGCGGCTCGTACGGGCGGCCGAGGCCGAGGCGCAGGCGCTCGCGGAGGCCGCCGCCGAGGCGGCCCGGGAGGCGGCGGAGTCGGCCCGGACGTACGCCGAAGGGGTACGGGAGGAGGCCGAGGCGACGGCCCGCGCGGCCCTGGAGGAGGCCCGCCGCCGGGCCGAGGAGCTGCGGACGGTCGCCCTGCGGGACGCCGAGGGCGCCAGGAACGCGGCCCGGGAGGCGTACGAGGAGACCGTGGCCCGCGCGGAGGCGCTCCTGGCCGGACAGCGCGCCGAGCAGGCGACCGTACGGGAGGAGGCCGAGCGCGCGGCCGAGGTGCGGGCGGCCGAACTGGACGCCCGCCACGAGGAGCAGTTCGCCCGGGCCGAGGAACGCCTCGCGGAGGCCCGCCGGACCCTGTCCGCGACCGAGGAGCAGGCCCGGCACGGCCAGGAGGACGCCGAGGCCCGCGCGGCCGAGCTCCTCGCGGAGGCCCGCCTCAAGGCGGAGCGGATCGCGCGTGCGACGGAACGGGTGCTGCGGGAGCACGAGGAGGCGCGCGACGAGATCCACTCCCACATGGAGCACATCCGCAACTCCCTCGCCGCCCTGACGGGCCGCCCGGCCGCGCTGGACGACGACCGGAAGCGGGCGGCGGCGAAGGACGGGGAGGACCACGAGGACGGGGAGGACCGGAAGGACCGACAGGCCCCGAAGGCCCAGGGCACCGCGGACTAGAGCCTCTCCTCCCGTCACCGACCCGGCCGGTCACCCCTTCTGTCTCACCCCGCGCGGGGACGGCCCGTAGGCGCGGCCGCAAGGGTCCGTCCCCCGCCGGGAGTTCGCCGCCGGCCGGCCGCTACTCTCCTCTCCTCCAGGAGAGGAAGATCATGATGCGTATACGCACGTCAGGACGGCGTCTCACGGCCGCGGCCGTCACCGTCGTCCTCGCGGCCACCGGGGGCGTCGTGGCCGCGGTCCCGGCGACCGCGGCCCCCGCTCCCGCCGCGGTGGCCGCCGGGGCGGCGGAGGAGTCCCCCGTACGGTTCCCGGTGAACGCGGAGGTCGTCGGCGCGGGCACCACCGGGTTCCTGACGCGGACGAACGTGACCGGCACCGCCGCCCCCGAGTACCGCTGGACGCGCTTCGCGGACGGCTCCTCCACCGTCCTGCCGCCCGCCGCGCTGGTGACCGGCGGGGTCTCGGACGTCGTCGTGACCGGCGAGGCGGCCGAGCCGTCCGACAACCGGGTCCTGACCCTGCACGACATGGCCGCCCCGTCGGCGGCCCCGGTGCGCGTCGACCTCGACCTGCTGGGCGCGAACCACTACTTCAGCGGCGCCGTCGGCTCGACCCTCGTCGTCCTGGTGGACGACGAGGAGGCGGGGCCCTGGAAGCCGCACCTCGTCACCGTCGAGGACGGCAGGCCCGTCGCCCGCCCGGTGACCGGCCTGCCGGACACCATCTGCGACCTCAACGTGAGCGCGTACGCCACCGGCACCGCCGTCCTCGACTGCGGCCTCGGCATGAACGAGCCCCGCTCGCGGGCGGTCGTGGACCTGGCGACGGCCGCGGTCGTCTCGGCCCACCCGAACGGGTACCGGATGCCGGAGTCCGCCGTCTCCGCCACCCATGTCGCCTGGGAGGAGTCCGACGGGCGGACGGCGTGGGTCCAGGCGGCCCGCATCGGCTCGGCGGAGAGCAGGCGGATCGAGACGAACGGCTTCTGGGACGACGGCCTCCAGCTCCTCGGCGGCTGGCTGGCCTACGGCGAGCCCAGCCGCATCGACGAGGGCCAGGACACCTACGGCGGTACGGCGCCGCGCGCCCCCCGGCCGTACGT
>NZ_JAPSIW010000007.1 GCF_031178505.1 Streptomyces sp.
GTCCCCGCTCGGGTCGAGCGAGCGCGTCAGGGCCGCCTTGACGTTGGTGCTGAAGGTGATGCCGTCGGGGGTGCCGCCGCTGGGCGGCAGGCCGATCCCCTCCCGCACTTTGCGGACCTCGCTCACGCCCTGGTCGACGGTTTCGGGGGAGTCGGAGGCC
This sequence comes from Streptomyces sp., assembly GCF_031178505.1. GTDB lineage: Bacteria > Actinomycetota > Actinomycetes > Streptomycetales > Streptomycetaceae > Streptomyces > Streptomyces gulbargensis. The sequence continues at coordinate 161 of NZ_JAPSIW010000007.1, forward strand.
GCAATGGCGTTCCACTGCTTCTCGGCGATCACGTCGTCCAGGAGGTCGAGGTCTTCCCAGTAGGAGACGGCCGCTGACGTCGCGCCCAGCGCCGAGTGCTCGAAGCCCGTACCGATGCCGTCGGTGGTCGAGGTGGCCTTCAGCAAGGGGATGCGGGCGGCAGTGGCAGGCGTGAACTCCTCGACCGAGGCCGTCGGTGACGGCGAGCTGCTGGCGGAGGGCCCCGCAGGCGACTTCGCCTCCGGCTTGCCCGGCTCCTCCTCTCCTCCGCTGAGTGTCGTGATGGCGAGGGTGCCGACGAGGGCCAGGGCCGCAACGGCCGAGACTCCCACCGCGGCGAGCCGCAGCCGGGCCCTGCGGGCCTTGCTGTCGTAGGAGCCCATCAGTTGCCCTGTGTCATCGAGTAGAAGCCCATCACCAGACCGCTCGTGACGCCGATACCGACCGCCGCGATGACCGACCACACAATGGCCGACTTTCCGCGTGAGGCGAGCTGGGCCCGCTCCGTGTTGTGGCCGATGGCGACGCACGCCCAGCCGGCGAGACCACCCAGCACCGCCAGGGACAGACCGCCGCCCGCGGTCCAGCCCAGGATCTTGCCAGTCGGGGTTTGCAAGGTGCCGGGCAGTTCCGGCTTGAAGCCGGGCACGACCGGCTCGGCGGCCAGAGTGGAGACGTCGTGGATGGCCTGGAGCATCATGCTCATGTCGTGTGTACCCCTTCAGGAGCAGGTTGGTCGGGTCGAGCAGTGTCAAGAGGGAGCCCGGCGGCGGGCAGGGCCGCCGGGTGGGGAGCCGGGGGAAGCGGATCGCCCCAGGTGCGGTGAGCCGAGTCGAGTACCGCCTGCATCAGGGCGGCCGCCGTCTCCCCCGTCCGGCGACCCAGCTTCATGGGCTCCGCAAGGCCGTGCGTACGGATGAGTGGATCGAAGGGCACAGTGATCACGGCCGACACCTGAGATTGGAGCATGGTCGCCGCAGCCTTGACCGACGGCGGCAACCGGCCCTCGCCCGGTGAAATCAGGGCGACAACTGAGCGGTGAAGCGGGAGGCCTTCCGCCGATGCCGCCTTGACGGCTGTCTGGAGGGCAGCCACCCCGGGGCCGGTAGCCAGCGCACACAGCACGGGCACCGCGAACGGCAACGCGCACCAGGCGGCCGTCCGGCCGGCGTGACGGCCCTCCGTCCGTGCGCTGACGATGTCGTGCGCTATCGGATGAGTGGTGTCAGCTACCACAGCCTGCCAGCCGCCCCCTGCGGCGAGCTGGTACCAGGCGCCCGGGTCCGACGGCAGCCGCAGCTGTCCGTGGTGCCAATCCCGGTGGTCGGTCAGCACGTCCCACCCTCCTCCAGGTCCTGGCATCGTTGAGGCGGCAGCCCTCGCCTGGGCCTGAGTGAACGGCTCGTCAGGAGACAGCGAGGCAAGCCCGGCACCCGGCTCCACTGGCCAGGTAGGCCATGGAGAAGCCAGGCGAGGCGCCAGGTCGAGCACCACACTGCTGCCTGCTGTGGTCAATGACCGGGCCAGCAGCCCCGCGGTCGTCGAGCGACCGCAGCCTCCGCTGGCGCCCAACACCGGTATGACCAAACGTGCTTGGCCGGGCAACGTCACGGCCGGTTGGGATTTCTTAGCCAACGCTCCCCCGCATTGCAACTGTAATCACCATGGCGGTCACTCCATGTGAACACGCGTCCGAAAGTCTATGTCGCGCGGAGGACACCCCAGTGGTGCCCCTGGGTCGGGTGATGTGTCAATTCCTTTATGCTGCACGCCAGTTATGGCCGTTCGTCACCTTTAACGACAGTTTGAGCGCTTCTGTTGCGCCTCGTGTGGGTGATGTGGCCGCGATCCGCGTTACCTGCTTTGGGGGCGGAAACGGCGTGTGGCAATGTGACGTTCAGCCGTCAGGGGGCGGTGCTGATAGGGGTGAGGCGCGACCGGCCCCTCACGCGGGCTCACGCATGGAGATCGCCGGGACACGGCGTACAGCAGGGGGAGGCGGCCGTGAAGGCCAAGCGGGGGATCGCTCTAGCGGCAGCAGCCTTCGTCCTCAGCCCGTTGGCGCTGGGGCTCGGTGTCGTCGTCCTCATCGCCATCGACGACGACAGTGGGGGCGGCGCGGACTTCTCCCTCGCCGCCGGATCGCTGCGCGTAGGCAAGGGCTTCGTTCCCGCCGAGTACGCCGCTCTCATCGAGCAGGCCGCTGCTGACTGCGATGCCGGATTGCCGGCGGCAGTGCTGGCAGCTCAGATCATGCAGGAGAGCGGATTCAACCCCAAGGCCCAGTCAAAAGACCCCGCCACGGGCAAGCCGATCGCCGATGGCATCGCTCAAATCATCCCCAGCACTTGGGCGAAGGATGGTGTCGACGGAAACGGCGACGGCAAGAGGGACGTCTGGGACCCCGAGGACGCCATTCTGACGCAGGGGCAGATCATGTGCAAACTGCTCAAGTCCGCCAAGAAACACCCGGAGTACAACGGGTCGCCCATCGAGCTCGCACTGGCTGGCTACAACGCGGGATGGGGCCGGGTCCAGCAGTACAAAGGCGTCCCGCCTCAATCATTTGCCAAGGGGCAGACCTACAACTACGTCAAGGCCATCATGGCCAACGTTGAAAAGCTCACCGCGCCGGACACCTCGGGCACTCCGGTCACCTCGGGCGGCTGGGGCCGACCAGTGAAGGGAAAGGTGGGCACGCCGTACCACCAGCAAGGCGGCGCCTGGTCCAGCGGCTACCACACGGGCATCGACTTCGTGGTCCCCACCGGGACCTCCGTCCATTCCATCGGTCCGGGCAAGGTCGTCGCGGCTGGGTCCGGGGGAGCGTACGGGAACCAGATTGTCATCCGTCACCCCGACGGCATGTACAGCCAGTACGCCCACCTCAGCAAGGTCCGAGTCTCCATAGGGGACGTAGTCAGCGGCGGACAGGCCATCGGGCTTTCCGGTTCCACCGGCAACTCATTCGGCCCGCACCTGCACTTCGAGATCCGCACCGGACCGGACTACGGCACCGACGTCAGTCCCCTGCCATACCTTCGCAAGAAGGGGATCGACATCTGATCCCGTCCGAGCCAGACAGCGCCACACCGCCAGCAAGGAACCACACCACCGTGCACCAGCACTTCCGCCCCTGGGGGACCGTGAGTCCCGAATTCTGGGCCCTCACAGAATCGGCCCGGCCCGAGGCCGGGCCGGCGGCGGACCCGGCCACCCCGCAGCAGACGAGTGCCGCAACCAATCCTCCAGACGTGACTCAGAAAGCAGAATCTGTGCAGCACAGCCCCGCTGCCGAGCCCGCCTCGCAGGACAGTGCCCCCGCCAGGCCGGCCGAAGCGGACACCGAGGGGCAGACGCCGCCCGGCTTGCACGACCGCATCGCCTCGGTCACCTCCGCCCTCCACAACCCGGATGACCGCCACGCTCTCGGCCTCGCGGGCGTCGAAGCGGAGAAGCTGGACCAGGAACTCACACAGCAGTACGGCCAGCACCACCCGTTCACGGTCAACATCCGAGAGCTCCGCGGGTGGATCGCCCACCTGGCCGGAGACTCGGGAACCGCCGCCCGCTGGTACCTGCACACCACAGGCCTTCAGATCAGCGTGCACGGCCCCACCCACGAGCAGACCCAAGGATCGGCTCGCCGCGCCGTGCACACCTGGCAGCAGGTCACTGATCCCGTCGCGATCGTCCAGATCGGCATTGATCTGGCCAACGTTGTGGCTGCTGTCCTCGGCCCGGACAGTGACGCTGCCCGCTTCGTACAGGCCCGCGTAGCCAGTAGCCAGGCGCCTGAACAGTAGAGACTCCCCACATCACGAGAGCCCCTGGCCGGAGCCGGGGGCTCTCGTGCTCCCTGTCCGAATCTGTCCGCCTTCCGTTTCAGGCCTTGCTCCTCGTCGGGATTCCCCGCCAGTATGTCGGGGAACCCCGACAAGATTGGAGAGGGCTGTGACGTCGTACCGCTCTAGCTGCACCAGCGACCAACTGAGGATCGCCAAGGAGCCTCAGCAGCCCGGGGCGAACCTCATGGAGCCGACGAGGGTTGTCGGCCCGACCGTCTACTGGCCCGACGGCACCACTTCCTACGTCCTGAGTTTCACGCGCGGCCATGAGTCGTGGACCGTAGCGGACGAAGCCGAGACGGCCGTGAGCGCCCTGGAGGCGATTCGCGGGGGCGGCGAGATCGAGCGGAGTCTTCTTCAGGCCTACCTGCGTGGTGTACGGCAGCTGGAGATGCGTATGACCGCTCTGAAGGAGGAACTGCTCCTATACGCACGGGAGTCTGGCGAGAACGGCAGATCGCGCCTCACCTTCCGAGAGCTGGGAGACGAGTTGAGGCAGCACCACAGCACGGTCGCCGAGCGGCACCAGCGCATCCTCGACGGCGACACCGCTGCCTGGCGGCACTGGGTCACCGGGGGCACCGGCCGCGCAACTCTATACAGCAACGGCGGAATCCTCCCGCGCGAGGACAAGCCGCTGCGTGAGCACGGGAAGGAAGGAACGGCATGAACACCGCCGGACGAGACTTGGCTCTGATCACGACGGCCGGGGCCGAGTGAGTCGTCCGCCCGCGCCTGGGCCCAAGGCCTGGACGCCTCCCTACACCGGAATCATCGGTGTCGGTGCCGCAGCCGTCACGGCCTGGCTCGCAACACGTAAAGAGGCCGCACGTGAGGCAAGCCCTCCATGCTCTCACCACCCGGCTCCCCCTCCACTCGGCGAAGAAGGGACACAGACGATGAGCGACCTGCTCTGGGGCCTCCTCAAGGACACCGCACGAGTACAGGGCATGATCGACGAATTGCGCGTCACCGACGCGGCCGGCACCACCACGCCTGAGAAGGAACGCGAGTACCGGCTTCATCGCGCCGCCCTCGCACAGCGCCACCTCAAGGCCGCCGCGGACACCGGTAGTGATCCCGTGCAGGCGCAGGAAGACGCCGTGCGCACAGCGCAGCTGTTGTGGCAGCACGACGTGCAGCACGACAGCTACCTCGGTCCGATCCCGCCGGGCAGCCCGGTATGGGACGCCAGAGGCCTGGATGAGTACGTGAGACAGGAAGCTGCCGTAGCCGGACTCGCTACCAGCTGACCAGAAACGAAGGACGCCCCCGCTCAGCGGGGGCGTCCTTCGTCGCGTCAGGCGCTACACCTCTCGACCGTTCTACGTCCCGTCACCGGGACGAAGAAATTCCCGGGCACCGCGCAGGGGTGTGCGCAAGGACTGCCGGGTCGTCTGACTGTCGAGGCGTACGTCGAGGGGTCCGGGAATCGTGCTCTCGGCTCGCAGTCCTCTGGGGAGACGGGAAGCGTCGAGTCCATCGCGCCGCGCGATCAGGACGCCGAGTTCGTGGCGGCTCAGGGCATCGGCTCCTGCGGCGTGTTGGATGCCCGCAGCGTCGCTCAACGCCAGTTCCAGCAGGACGCCGGCCAGGTCCGAGACGTGGGCCGGGCACCGGATGTCGTCGGTCCACAGGGCTCCGTCGCGGGTGCCGGCGGCGAGTTGGTGGACCAGGCGCTCGTGCTCAGAACGACCATGGCCGATGATCAGCGACGTGCGGACGACGGCGGCCTTCGGGTGCACCGCGAGGACTCCGGTCTCCGCTGCGGCCTTGGCTGCGCCGTACGGGGTGACGGGGTCCGGGGGACAGGACTCGTTGTAGTGGACGCGGCCTTGGCCGGAGAACACTGCGTCGGTGGACATGTGCAGCATGCGGATTCCGCGTTTCGACGCGACTATCGCGAGCTGTATCGGGCCTTCTGCTGTGACTGCCCATTCGGCCCCGCCGCTTGAAGCGTTGATAATGACGCGCGGGTTCACCTCTGCCATGACGGCGTCCAGACTTCCCGCGTCGCGCAGATCGAGGTGGTGCCAGGCGCTTGGGGAGGCGGTGGTCGGCTTGGTCGCGTACGTGGCGACTGTCGTGTGCCCCGCTGCTCTCGCCTGCCGGACCAGCTCGGACCCCAGGAAGCCAGACCCGCCAACGATCAGAATTGTCATGTGCGTAACCGTAGCCCCGTGGGACGGACGATGACGGCGGTCACCCTGGTGTTCGGGTGACCGCCGTCATCATCCGTCCGGGTCGGGGAGGAGCTACGTACGTGGCTTCCAGAGGTAGCGGATGTCGGGCTCGCGCTCGTCGTTGCGCTGTCCGTCGGTGCGCTCGGCCTCGGTGAAGCCATGCCGCTCGTAGAAGCGCCGGGCTGGGCCGTTGACCTGGAACGTCCACAGCGACAGGCCGCCCGGCTGTCGCTGCTTGGCCAGGGACATGAACCGGTCACCGAGGCCCTGCCCGTACCACTCTGGTGCGAGGTAGAGCTGCTTCAGCTCCTCGCCCTTGAGCACCATCAGCCCCACCACTCTGTCCCCAGTGACGGCGACCCAGGTCTCGTAGTGCGGCACGAGTACGCGGTCGAACCAGTCCCGGACGTCGGCCTCGTCGTGTGCGCAGCGCACGGTCGGTAGCGCCGCGGCGTAGGAGCGCAGCCACACGTCGGCCGCGGCGCGTGCGTCGGCGGAGCGGGCCCTGCGGAGGATCACGTCGTCGCTGCTCATGGCGTGGCCCGGTTCTACTTCCCCGGACGCCCGAGCTGGCGAACGGTCCATCCCGCTGCGTGCCAGGGCTGGGGGTCGAGGGCGGTACGACAGTCGACGAGCAGGGGGTTGGCCGGGCGGTCCACCAAGGTGTGGGGGAGGGCATGCCGGTACTCGGGCCATTCGGTGGCCAGGACGACGAGGTCCGCGCCGTCGAGGGAGGCGGCCAGGTCGTCGGTGTAGTCCAGCTCCGGGTTGCGGACCATGGCCGTGGTGACGGCCTGCGGGTCGTGGACGGTGACGACGCCGCCGGCCTGCTGGAGCGCCTGGGAGAGGGCGAGGGCGGGCGACTCGCGCACGTCGTTGGTGCCGGGCTTAAACGCGGCGCCCCACACGGTGATTCGGGCGCCGTTGATGGGCCGGTCGCCCAGGGCGCGGGTGATGAGTCCGAGCGCGACGTCGGTGCGGTGCTCGTTGATCTCCTCGGCGGCTCGCAGGAGAGCCGCTGCCTGTGCGGCGCCGAGCTGCCGGGCGGAAGCGGTGAAGGCGCGGACGTCCTTGGGAAGGCAGCCGCCGCCGTAGCCGATGCCGGGCTGCATGCCGCCGGAGCCGATGCGGGGGTCGATGCCGAGGATGTCCACGATCTGCGAGACGTCGCCGCCTGCGGCCTCGCACATGTCGGCGACGGCGTTGATGTAGCTGATCTTCAGGCCGAGGAAGGTGTTCGCAGCGCCCTTGGCCAGCTCCGCGGTCTGCGGGTCGGTGACGAAGATCGGCACCCCCGCGTCGATGATCCCGGCGTATACCGCGCGGATCGCCTTCTCACCCTCCAGAGTGGTGACGCCGGCGATGAGCCGGTCCGGGCGAAGGGTGTCCTCGACGGCGTGTCCTTCGCGCAGGAACTCCGGGTTCCATACGACGTCGACCTCATCGCCCGCGGGCGCCAGGCGCTGCGCGAGAGCGGTGACCTTGGCGGTGGTGCCGACGGTGACGGTGGACTTCCCGACGATCGTGGACGCACGGTCGAGGTGGGGAGCGAGCTGACGGACGGCGCCGAAAACCTGTGCGGTGTCGTAGGAGCGGCCGTCAGCGTCGATCGGGGTGCCGACGCCGATGAAGTGCAGCTCGGCGAAGCCGGCGGCCTCGCGGATGTCGGTGGTGAAGCGCAGACGTCCGCTCTGGGTGTGGCGGGCGAGCAGTTCCGGCAGGCCCATCTCGTAGATGGGACATTCGCCGGCGTTGAGACGATCGACCTTGGCCTGGTCGACGTCCACGCCGATGACCTCGTGGCCGAGTTCGGCCATCGCCGCAGCGTGCGGGATGCCGAGGTGACCGCAGCCGATCACGGAAACACGCATTGCAGGTCGTCCTTGTCTAATCGGGGGCACACCGACTTCGGTGTGCTGCCAGACGCTATCGGTTGGCGAGCAGGGCCCAAGTCGGGTAGCACGTAGGTTCGTTGAGGTGTTCGATCGGGTGACCTGGCTTCGGTTGAGGCGTCGGCCTCGGAGTGGGCCGAGGGGTCAGCTCAAGGCGCCCAGCGCGTTGGACAGGGCGGCGGTCAGGAAAGCGATGTCCTCGTCCGTCGACGTCAGCGGCGGAGCGACGACGAACCCCTCGCTCCTGGGCTCCCCGGCGCCGGTGAACGGGTAGAAGAACACCCCCCTTTCCTCCGCGGCCTCCATCACCGGCCAGAGCTGCCCGGGGGTGACTTCCACCCCGTAGAGGAAACCCCGCCCACGGACGTCTCGCACCGGCCCGTTGCCGTTCAGCGATGCCAGAGCCTGGCCGAGCCGTTCGCCGCGCGCTGCGAAGGCGGTGAAATCCATCTCCTCCAGCTCGTCCAGGACGCCCAGGCACGCAGCGGCCATCAGGGGGTGGGCGGCCATGGTGCCCATCGCGGGGAGCGGGTCAGCGTCCTCGTGCCGGAGCCACCTGGCCATCTCGGGGGCCACCAGGACCGCGCCGACGCTCGTGTATCCGGCGCCCAGTCCCTTGGAGAGGATCACCATGTCGGGCTCACAACCGTCCCAGTGGTGGCTGGCGAGCGGTGTTCCAGTGCGCCACATCCCGGTCAGCACCTCGTCGTGGATCACGAGGACGTCCCGCTCCCGGCATATCTCCGAAACCCGCCGAAGGTAGCCGTCGGGCGGCACGAAGGCGCCGCCCGTGGTCCCGTTGATGGGCTCGATCAGTACCGCGGCGACGTTCTCGGCACCGCGGCGGTCGATCTCCCTTCCGATCTCGTCGGCGCACGAGGCATCGCACTCGCGGTCCTTGTGGGCGTGCGTCGGCGGGTAGGGAGCGGGGAAGCCGGGGTCGAGGTTGAGCGCGTCCTCCGGGCGAGGACGGCGGGCGTGGTTGCCGGCCAGAGCGAGGGTCAGCGCTGACATCCCGTGGTAACTCAACGTGGAGGTCAGGATGTCCCCGCGCTGTTTCCCGTCGCGAACCCGGGTGATGTTCCGCGCCAGGCCCACGGCCACCTCGACGCCGAGTGTCCCGCAGGTGGTCAGCGCTACGAAATCGTCGGGGCGGTCCACGGCGCGGCACAGGCGCTCCATCAGTTCCATCTGAACGTGGGGCTGGACGACGGCGGCACCGCCGAAGGAGTAGCGGAAGAACTGCTTCTCGATGCGGGCGTGGACCTTGGTACTGCTCTGGCCCACATTGGTGCACAGCAGTCCGCTCGACCCGTCGAAGATCCGTTTTCCTCCCTCACGGAGCAGCCAGGGGCCGTGTGTCCCCACGACCTCGAAGTCCGGCAGGGGCCTGGAGGAGGTCAGCAGCCGCTCACGGTTCTGCGCGTACGAGTCCACTTCGGTCAATCCCTTCTCGGGTGTGCTGACGGAGTGGGGCCGCGCACGAGCGTCGCGCGCGGCCCCGGGGGGCGTGCTGATCAGGCGGCAGCCTGGGCGACGGAGACGCACACGCCGAGCTGGCGGCACAGCTCGACGAGCGTGGGGATGGCCGCGGCCTTCACGATCACGTCGCCGTCCTGCGGCCCCTCCAGCGGGTAGGGCATGTACTTGCCGAACTCCTCCAGGCCCTCGGTGTCGATGTAGAACACCTTCATGCCGCGATCGCGGGCCCGCTTCTGGACTGAACGCCGGTCGGCGTGCAGGCCGACGACCAGGAGCGCCTTCGCCTCGGGCTGGAACGGCACGGGCGGGATCTTCTGGTCGTAGCGGCGCACGAAGCACTCTTCGAGTCCGGCCCGCGCGGCGAGCAGGTCGAAGTTGTGCTGGATCACCGGGCCGACGAAGTGCCCGGCATCGTGCAAAGCCTTGAGGGCGTGATGGGCGGCCGTCGGCTCGGCGAGGAAGCTGACGCGGAACATCGTGACCAGTTCCTCCGCCTTCGCCGTGGCGTCGAGCAGCATCTCCCGAACGAGGGTGTCCTTCTGCGGGCTCAGGACGAACGGGTGGGTCTGCTTCATGACGTTGTCGGTCCGCTCGGTGACCCGATACGCCTGGTGCAGGAAGTGCAGCGGCGGCACGCCGGCTTCGACGCTCGTGCCGCACCCGATCTCGACCTGGAACGGCAGGAAGTTCTTCAGCTCGCTCAGGTCGTCGGCGTAGGTCGGGTTGCCCCGCTCGTCCTTGATGCGGATGCCACCCATCAGGACGTTCCACGGCATCTGTCGCACGTTGCGGGTCACTGTGAAGTCCTCGGAGAGGAACACAACGTCGAGCGAGTAGAACCCGGCCGGCGTCTCTCGTGATGCTCGCTCGTCCTGCGGGTGCGTGTCGTACGGGGTGACGGTGACCCGCAGGTCGCCCTTCGACCACATGGCGTCGTCCACCTGCCGCCAACCGCCCTCGATGAGCCAGTACCGCACGTTGCTGCGGTACTCGTCGATCTCGGCTTTCGGGCCGAGCACCGACGTGTACAGGTACAGGTCCGCGAGCACGAGTCGCGGCACCGGGAACGTGTAGTCGAGGTCGTACCGGTAGCGGTAGTGCACGATGCGGCGGCGGCCCTGCTCGTCCTCGGACCAGCCGGACTGGACGGCGTTCGCCGGGTCCTGCGTGCGGCGCCAAATGCCTTCCTCGATCGCCCGGGGCCGTTCGTGCCCGGCGCCGGCGAAGTGCTTCTCCCAGGTGGCCACCTGAGCGTCATCGAGCTGTTCGATCACGGGATAGGGAAGGAACATCTCTTCCTCCTAGTGTGAACCGCGTTGGAGTGGCGCGTGCTTCCCGGACAGGCGCGGCTGCCATTCGTTGCAGCACGGAAAGGCTGCTGCGGACGCCGGGGGTGGTGACTCCGCGGCACCCGCTCCACTCGGGGGAGGGTGGTGCAGGTGCCGCGGTAGCTGCTCGGCGGTCCGCGGCGTGGCATTGCGGGACTGCCGAGCAGCCGTCTGTAGGCCCGGCGCGGGGAAGGGTTCCTGCCGTGGGAGAGTCAGCAGAGTCGGGTTTTGCTCCCCCGCGCCGGGGGTTGTGCCTGCCGGGGTGGCGGGCCGCATCGGCAGCCGTGCCCCGACAGAAGTCAGGCGACAGCGTCCGCGGTCGCTGCGCGGTACACGAGCACGTCTACCGTCTCTACGGCGTCAGGCAGGGCGCGTTCCTGAGTCCGGAGTCGGTAACCGGTGTCCCACATGGTCATGGCCATCTCGCGAAGGCCGCCGTTGACGGCTTCCGCACTGTCTTGAGCTGGCCACCAGCGCACGAGCCCGCAGCGGTCGGCTTCTGGCGGCCACAGGGCAGTCGCGACGTCCCGCACCATGAGCCGGGTACCGCGAGCCGCCTTGGTCTGCTTCAGCCATCCCTCCATCAGCTCCAGAGGGCTCTTCTCTGGCCACGTGTATGTGCGCGGTGCCGGGATGTATGCCCACGCGTCGCTAGGGCGGCGCGGCGGATTCTTGCCCACTTCCATGCGGTAGACGAGCAGGTTGGCGTGCAGGTCCTTCTCCGGGTCGATGGGGCGGCCCGCCCACTCCACGACGTAGTCCAGCGATCGTAGGCCGGCCGTCACGGTCTTCAGCCGGGCAGCCCAATCCGATCCGACCTTCCGGTCCGGGAACCACTCGACCAGGACGCACAGATCGGCGCCTCGCGGCCAAGCGCACTCCGGCGCATAGAGGGCGCGGCACCATCCGTCGCCCGGGGCGATGTCCCGGTCGTAGAGGTCGTAACCGTCCTTGCGGCCCACCACGACGCGGTTCTCACCGACCTTGAGCTGGTCCAGGTCGTAGTTGACCACCGAGGGCGCCGTGCGACTCGGATTGTTCCGGTCGTAGACGGGTTGTTGCTTCCAGGCGCTGCGCACGCTGTCCTCTCAGATTCAGGGTGTTCACGGTTCTCGTCTGCCGGAGCCAGTGGATTCACACGTCCACGGGCCCGGGGGCGAGGACAGCTCGGACGGTCTTGCCGCGGCCTTCGTGCGGCAGGAATCGGGTGACCTTGGCGCCGAGGGAAGCGACCTGCCACAGGCCACGTCCCCTCTCCCCGCGCACCGCGGCGTCGAAGTCGGGGAACGCCGGGTCCAGGTCGGCGACGTCGATGACCAGCGAGCCGGTCTCGTCGGTGGCGATGCTGAGGGTGAGCTGCACTTCGGAAGAGGGCACGCTGCTGGGAATCCCGTGCCTCACACCGTTGTCCACGAGCCGGGCGACGGCTTCCACGGCCGCCAGGACGTTGCCGTGCCAACACAGGACGGTGACGATGCGCCGTGTCCACACGCGCGACAGGTACAGGGCACGGGTGTCGCCGGGGAGGTGCGTGGTGAAGCTCCGCACGAGGGGGGAACCAGGCGGAGCCCCGGCGCAAGGCGGCAGTGCCAGGAGCGGTGTCTCGGCGGTCACCCGGTCCTCTCCGGGGGAAGGGCGTCGCGGAGCCGGTGAGGTCATGGCGTGCCGCCCTCCTTCAACGAGTCCGGACCCTTGACGGCTTCCAGCTCGGTCAGCAGGTCGTGTAACTCGTTCACGGCCCAGCCCATCCTGCGCAGGTGAAGCACGGACTTGAGGTAGTCGCCGGGCAGCTCCTCCTCACGCACCTCACGGGCGCGTGCGATGAGCCGCGTGGCTCGCCCGTCCTGCTTCTCCACCTCGCTGGTGACGGCATAGCTGACGAGCTGCATCAGGTACCCGCGCAGACGCTGCGCGAGTTCGTCGACGAGGTCTTCGGGCGGGGGGACTGTGTCGAGGGCGTCGGCCACGTCGTCCAGCCACGCGTCACCGTCGTAGGGGCGCCAGGCGCGCACCGCAGCCAGGGCCGCCTCCACCTTGGCGCGGTCCGGCAGACGGGCGGGTTCCACGGGGTGCACCCAGCGCGGTCCGTCGGTGCTGGCGTCGCGACGGGGGAGGGTCACGGAGGTCACTGGTCGTCTCCCTTCGCTGGGAGGAGACACCAGACGGTGGCGCCGTCGTCGCTGACACCCCAGATGCCATCGAGGGCTACGACTACGTACTCCACGAGCTGGAGACCGCGGCCGTGCTCAGCGTCGTTGCCCGCCTCGCGAACGGTCGGCTTCCCCGACGCGCCGCTCTCGACCGCCAGGTAGAGGAGGTCTTCCTGGAGCTGCATCCTGAAGGCGACCTGAGTTCCGCCGCTGTGCTGGATGGCGTTGGTGACCAGCTCCGAGACGATGAGGGCCGCAGAATCGCACATGCTGGACAGGCCGCAGTGGTTCAGGCGGGCCCGGGTGAGTCTCCGCATGCCCTGAACGCGGCGAGCGTCCCGATCAGGTATCGGCTCTCCGGGGCCGCGCCGGGCGATCCCGAAGTTCGCTTCCATCGCATCCGCTTTGCGAACCCGCACCAACGCGTGGAACGGGCCCTGCTTGTGGCCGGCTAAGACGCTTCTGGTGGGAAGGGTCGTGCTCGGCGCCGTAGCCGTCCCCATTGACTCCTCCTCGTCGCGATTCGAGCACTTAGCGTTGTGGGACGGGGGGAGTTGTGACTATGTCGTCGTTATGACTTCTGACGGACCGTTCGGATGACACGATGACGCCGCTATGACTTCTTCCCGCCTTCTGGCGAGGGGCAGTTCCAAAGGGAAGCCACCGCGGTATCCCATGGAGGGGAACCGATTCCGTGGAGGGGACATGGACCAGGGTCAGCGCACAGTGTTGTTCCTGCTGGCCACCAGACGGGGTATCCGCTCCCATCCGGCATTCAGCGACGAATACACCCGCGTCGCTGACCAGATGAGGGCAGAGGGCCACACCGTTGCCCCCGCACCAGTGGCGCGGCATTACGAGCGCTTCCTGAAGTACGGGGCGGTGAAAACGGCGCCCCACGCTCCCACTGCTCGGGTGCTGGAGCGCATGTTCCAGCGGCCCGTGGGAGACCTGCTTCGCTCAGCCTCCGACATCCAGGAGCTAGAGCAAGACTGCTCGCCTCGGGCCCCATCCCCGCCCGTGCTTGACGAAAGTGATCTGCTGATGACCGCTCGGGACGCCGCCTCGCACGCCAGTGAAGCCGCCTCGCTCCACCTGGACGAGCTGACCCTCGACCAACTGCACGACGACCTTGTCCAGCTTGCACGCCGATATGGCGGCACGGCCCCGGCTGTGGTCTACCAGGAGGCGACCGGCCTACTGAACCAGGCGCAGGTGCTGCTCGAACGCACCCGGTCCCCGGAGCAGCACACCCGCCTCTACTACGCGGCGGCACAGGCCAGCGCGCTGCTCGCAGCGGTCTCCTTCGACCTGGGCGCCCTCACGCCGGCCGTCTCCTTCGCGCGTTCGTCAGCGCAGTACGGCAAGACCATCGGCAACGGCCCTGTGCAGGCGTACGCCTACGGCATGATGGCCTTCATGGCGTTCTGGGACGGGCGCCCCGGCGAGGCCGTACGGCTCGCCAAGACCGCCCAGACGTTCGGTGGCCTGGGAGACACTGCCCGCCGCCGCCTGTACTCCATCGAGGCCCGTGCGCACGGCCACCTGCGCAACACCGATCAGGCTGAGCGGGCCATACGCGAAGCGCTGGAACAGAGCAGTGGCCGCCGCGACGAGCTGCACGACGACATCGGCGGCGAGTTCGCGTTCGACGCCGCTCGCACGGCCATGAGCAACGCGACAACGTGCCTGCTGCTGCGCGATGCCCAGTCGGCGGAGGAGTTCGCCACGAGGGCACTCACCCTGTTGCGCGCGTGCCCGGAAGGCGAGCAGCCCATCATGGTGTCGGGCCCGGCAGCCGTCGACTTGGCGCGTGCCAGGCTGCTCCGCAATGAGGTGGAAGGCGCCCAGGAGGCATTGACGCCGGTCTTCCAGGTGCCGCCGAGTTGGCGCGGGTCAGGGATGATGGAGCGGCTGACGGCAGCCCGGATTGAGTTGACCCGTCCTGACTTCCGCAGCGCGCCCGCGGCGCTCGCTCTGGCTGAGCAGATCGAGGACTTCAGTGCCCTCTCCCCGGCCCGCCGGCTCGGCGCCGCGAACCCGCTCGCGATCGAAGCCTGACGGCTACCGGCCGAGCGCGGCCAGGATCACGGCCTCCTTCTCCGGTGTGATCCCGTGCTCGGCCCAGCGCGGATGTTCCACCGGCATGCCGCCGTCCCGGAGCCACGTCCAGGTGTCGGCGACGGTGTCCGCCAGCGGTCGGCACACCAGCCCGGCCACCTGCGCCCGCGTGGACTCGATCTTCCATACGCCGGCGTGCGTGCGCCACAGCGGCAGCTCGGTCCACTGCTTCACGCCCTGGTCCAGGAGCAACTTGTCCGGGGCCCAGGCCAGTTGAGCATCTCCGCCGGTGACGAGCACGCAGGCCGTGAGGAGGTCGCTCATCGTGTCACGGCCGATCGGCGCCACGCAGTTGTACGCCCCGCCCGTGTCGGCGGTGGCCTGGTGGAGCGCGAACGAGGCCACGTCCCGCACGTCAATGGGCTGGATGGGCTTGTCCGGGGCGCCCGGGGCGAGCATCCTGCCCCCACGGGCGGCGCGGTTGAGCCACCACGGGAGCCGGCCGACGTACTCGCCGGGCCCGAGGATGACGCCTGGCCGGAGGATGACGGCCCGGTCCTCACCGAACGCCGCGGTGGTCGCTCGCTCGGCGCCCGCCTTCTGCCTGCCGTAGTACCAGTCCGGCCCGTCCCAGTCGTCCGGGAGTCGGCCGTAGTCCACGTCGGCGTCCGGCGGCCCGTCCAGGACTTCCGAGTCCTCGGTCAGCGGATCGTTCGGCCAGCCGCGGTAGGCGTTCACCGTGGAGACGTAGACGTACCGGCCGGCGACCGGCTCCAGTGCGCGGGCGCCAGCGAGGACGTCGCGCGGCGCCATCTCGGACGCGGAGGTGTCCACCACGGCGTCCCACGGCCCTTCACTGGCCAACCGCGCCAGGTCGGCGGCGACAGTGCGATCGCCTCGCACCGTTTGGGCTCCCTCTGGTGTGGAGCCCGAACGGCCACGGTTGAAGATCGTCACCTCCCATCCTCGGTCAAGCGCGAGTTGAGCGACCGCCCGGCCCAGAAACCACGTCCCGCCAAGTACAAGAATCCTCATGGCGGCGATCCTGCCGTGTGGTGGTGGTCCTACGGAAGGTGGTCAGTCGTGCGCAACCTCTTCGCGGGCCTTGGCGACTGCGGCGTGGGCTGGGCCGCCGTACATCGGGACCGCGTCCAAGTGGGTCGCCGGGCCCGACGCCGTGGCGTCGGCAGTAGCCGGTGTCGGCCGTGTGGCACACGCCGCACACGGAAGGGCCCGACGGTCGTCACCGTCGGGCCCTTTCTGTCACGCCGAGCTGTTCTGTCTACGCGAGCGCAGCCTCCCGCTCCGCGCTGCTTGCGTCGACTCCCGCTCCGCGCTGGTGCCCGATGCCGGGTACCTCTGGCTCCCGGCGCTCCCGGAATTCACCTCCCCTACTCGCTCCGCCGTCCGCAGGCCCTTGATGGTCCGGCGCGGGCTCAGGAGCCTGCTGTGACGCGGCAGCCACGGCGCGCCGGGCTCTCTCCTCCTCGGCGATCTTCCTCAGCTCCGGGAGGATCTGCTTCACTGCGGTACGGACCGCTCCATCGGCCAGGATGCCCTCCTGCTTTCCGTTCTTGAAGCCCTTCCCGGCCGCCTTCCCCAGCTCCATGTTCGCCCGGTAAGCGGCCCCGTTGCTGACCTGTGGACTGCCGTCCAGCACGCGGAGGTCACCGGCCCGGATCTGCTCCACCAGGGCGTCGCGCAGCTGGTCCTTCTTCGGCTTGTTTGAGGGCGTCAGGGGCGATGGCACAGGCGCCTGCTGGGCGGCGGCCTGCGGAGTCGGAGCGGGTGGCGTCAGCTGCGCGGCGGCCGCGGTGCCTATCGGGTCGGTTGCGGCGGCTGTTGCGGGGACGGTCACTGCGGGCGGCTGCTGAACGGCGACAGGACTGGGCGCCGTCGCCGCCTGCGTCACGGGTGCTGACGGTTCTGTGGACGCGACCTGTCGCTGGACCGCGGGAACGCCCTCCCGCGCCTGTGGCGGCTCCGCTGGCTGCGGCGCCGGCGCGGCGTGCTCCACCTCGGGGAAGGGCTTCCTCGAGCCCGGGGCGCGGACGTACTGCAAGGTACTGTGCAGATCCTTGCGCCACATCTTCCACATCTGCCAGGGATACCCGACGAACGGCACCCACAAGAGCAAGCTGTAACCACGCTCGACGTTCTTCTTGACCTTCCGCTTCGGATACTTGCCGAGGACCAGCTGCTCGACCTTCTTGAGCAGGGTCTCCAGGAACACCGCGTACACCAGCGGCGGGATGACCGCGACGAGCCGACCGCCGAGCGAGGCCGACGGAGCGTGCAGCAGGTTCATCGTCGCGGAGGCCGCGATAAACGCCACCAGGTAGAAGCGGGTCAGCTGGCTGGACCGGGCCGTCAGTGCCTCGAACAGCCGCAGCAGCGACAAACCGAGCGCACCCGCGTCCAGGAGGAGGGCGAAGCCTGTCGCCGCAGACCAGGAGCCCCCGTTGCGGTCGAAGGCGTACGCCTTCTGAGCCGCGAAGGACAACCAGGCCGCGATGCCGGCGATGCAGAAGATGATGACGAACGCGATCGCGAGGCTGATCACGGCCAGACGCCGACGCCAAGCTTTCCGTCGGTGGTCGGCAAGCTGGTCACGTTCTTCTGCCGACATCTTGTCCTGCTCGCGGCTGCGGCGTGAACGCAGTACGAGCGCCAGCGCCGCCAACACGCAGAGCGCGGCAAACCCGATGCCAGCAGGCAGTACGACCGTTTCGATCGTCACTGATACGCCCCCTCTCTCCAGTGCGCAGCCGCGCCCTCGGGACCGCGCGGCCTGCTACTGACGGCCGCCCCCTGGTGACGCATGGACTCTCCGATCATCGACACGGGCACTGGGCCCCATAACCCTAGAACGAGGCACCCACAGTCCCGACAGTCACAGCATCCTCGGGCTCGGCACCCATCCGAGACAGCCCTTGCCGAAGGTGCTGAAACGCCGGTGGACCTGTATCGCGCGATACAGGTCCACCGGCGTGAGGTTGTATCGCGCGATACAGGTTCCAGAGTTGTATCGCGCGATACAGGTCCGTCAGCGGCTACGAAGCAGGGGGGTCGCCGAGTTCGGCCAGGATCGTACGGGCAACCAGGAGCGCCACCTCCGGCTGAGCCCTTGCGGCCTCTCGTACCTTGGCCTCATCGAACGTGCCCGGGTTGGCCTGGAAGCGCAGAACCGGCGTGCTGGTGGCCGTGGTGGGAGGTTCGTCCTCATCAACCTCCTTGGCGGTGGTGAATCCCAGCTGATCCCGAACGGCCTCTAGCGCTTTCGCGCTGGTGTCTCCCGAAGCGGCCGCCGTCGTCCAGACCAGGCGCACGCTGTCCTTTCCGTAATTGTTCAGAACTGGAGACAGAACGTCGATCTGGCGCACTCCGAGGGCCCCAACGCCCTCCAGTCCAGCCAGCGCTTCGAGGAGGGGTTCCTCTTTGACCATACGAAACGCATGCTGGCGGGAGACATTCACTGTCCTCAACCACGCTGACCACGAGCGGCAGGGCTTCCCGGTCGTCGGGTCGATGATGTGACGCCAGGAGCCCTTGTGAGCCAACCGCACAGCGGGGCCCGCGTAGTGGAAGTACGCGGTCAGCGTCCGCTGCTCCATCGCGTCGCGCAGTAGCTGAGCGGCGTGCAGACGCTTCTCGCAGGCGGTGATGATGTCGCCAGGTTCACCGTCCTCCGGTAGCGCCTCCACGAGTGCGGCCTGAATGGCCTCCGGCAGTTCCTCCGATACCGCGGTAGGGATCGCCGGCTCCGCCCGCAAGTTCAGCCCGGTGCTCGTGAGGTTCCGCCCGGCGTCACTTCCTGTCGCCTGCTCAGGCAGTGCTGCCCCGCCGCCTTCGGTCTTCCCCTCTGTTTCGCGGGTGACGTGGGGCGGGAACTCGGTCAGCGGTGGCAGTACCCGACGGCCACGGCCCTTCCCCTCTGCCTCAAGCTGGTCCTCCGCGGCCGGACCGGTAGGAATCGAGGCGCCCTTGGCCATCAGAGCGACACCCTCTCAAGCTCGCGCTGCACGATCAGTCCCGTCCCCAGTGCTTGGTCCCTGGTGATGATCTCGGACTCGACGAGCAGGGGAATGAAGTTGACGAGATCCTTCCAGCGAGGCCGTTCCTTGTCCTGACTCGTCAGCTCTCGGTTCTCGAACGTAGTCGTTGCCGGGCCGGGAATCCGTCCGTAGACCCGCTTGTAGGCAACCAGCATGGGGATCTCGGTGTCCAGGAGCGGGTAGGGCCCCCCTTCCTGCTCCTCGTCCAGTAGCCGCTCGCGGGCGTCGATCCTGTCGTTGCTCACCTCGCAGCGACTGAGTACGAAGTTCATCGACAGGGGCTTGCCCGTGTTGTTGAGCGCAGCACCCATGAGGACGGCCTGTCGAGTCTGGTACGCCTGCTCGGTATCGCCTTCGTCCGGGCACAGCGGCACCAGGAGGATGTTCACCCGACGGACCGCCGCCAGGAAACAGTCGTAGTTGCCGCCGCCGACATCCACCACGATGTCGTCGACATCGCCGCGGGCTTTGACCTCGTCGATGGCCTGGTCGAGGTCGTCGAACGGGTGCCGGATGACTTCGAAGGGCCACGGGAAGTATCCGCGCAGCCGGGCCTTCTCTGGCCACTTGCTGCTCGTCTGACTCGCACTGTCCGCGTCGAACATCACGACCTTTCGGCCGAGAACGACCGCGAGGAAGAGTGCGATCAGCTTGGCCAGCCTGGTCTTCCCGGTTCCGCCCTTCAAGGCGCCGACCGCGATGACACGGGTCTCTCGCCGGTTGGCCTTTCTGGCCTCCAAGGGAAGGCTAGGCTCTGGGATAGGTGTCGTCACGTTCTTCCTCACAGGGTGGGTGCTGGCGGTTGGCCTGGAGGTGCCCGTCTCGGCCAGGAGGCGGGCACCGAGTGCTTTCGGGGCGAGCGTATCCGCGCTGTGGCCCCGCGAAGGGAAAGACCCCGGGTTCGCCGGCGTTCTCACCTTGTGAGCGGACAATCTGACGAACCTGATGCGGAACGCCCGGGTGGCCCCATGGCGGCGTGCGCACGAGTAACGTCATAGGTAGCGACCCCCAGAGGAGGAAATCGTGACTGCGCAGCCCGATCACAGCGCGACATCGTTCGTACCGCCGATGCGCACGCTTGCTCAGCTACGCGAGGCCCTCTCCGTATGGGGATTTCCGGGCGACCGGCAGAACTTCGATGAGGAACTCAATGCGGCCGACCTGGACGACCTGGCCAAGGTGCGCCAGATCACCCAGGCCTACCGTCACCGCATCCTCATGCGGTGCACCCCTCAAGCCGTGGCCGCACTGGCACGGCCCACCGGCGACATCGAGGACGAGCTCCGCCGCAAGCTGGGCGAGGCCGGGATCGCCCGGTGACCCACGCCTTCCTCAGTGACGCAGCAGACAAGATCCTTACCGAGCTCACCCCGTCAGAACGCGCTGCTGTCGAATCCGTAAGGCGGACTCTTGAGGCGGACCCGGCGCCAGAAGGCGCACGCGGCCTTCCGGACGCCGACCCTCAATCAGAGT
This sequence comes from Streptomyces sp., assembly GCF_031178505.1. Classification (GTDB taxonomy): domain Bacteria; phylum Actinomycetota; class Actinomycetes; order Streptomycetales; family Streptomycetaceae; genus Streptomyces; species Streptomyces gulbargensis. Next base: position 20,633 of record NZ_JAPSIW010000007.1, read on the forward strand.
CCTATGCCATTGAGTTGCTGCCTGAACAGACAGGCGGTCGGGGTATCTCCGTCGTCTACCGGCACAGCCAGGACTTGGATGCCTGCCTCATTCTTTGGCTGATCGCTGGCCCGTAGGCGCGCGATCTCCTCTGTTGGGCAGAGCCGCAGAACGAGGCGATGGGGTGAATCTGTTGGCTGAAGCCAACAGTCTCCCGATACGATTCCTTCGCCGTTGGCTACAACCAACAGGGGGTTCCGGTGCGTCACGACGTTGACATGTTGGCCGACCAGGTCGAGCGGCTTGTGGCAGACGCCGACCAGGTGGCTGGCGCTGAGCGGGTCGAGCTCTTGGCCCGCGCGGCCAGCTTCGCCATAGACCCTCTTCGACGGATCGAGCTGCTGATGCTCGTCGCGGATGCCGCCGGCCGAGCCGCCCATCTTGAGGCCGGTGCGGCTCGGCAGGGGAAGAACCGTCCTGGCGGCGCTCCCGCGACGTATGAGCTGATTGGCGCCGCGGCCGGCCTCAGCCGGGACGTTGCCTATCGACAGCACATGTACGGTGCCGCTCTTGCGTGGCCAGCGAAGCGTCGCGGAGTGCGCACCGGGCGGACGTCAGCCCGACGCGAAGAGCCACAGGGCGGCGGCGCATCATCGACGAGAGCGGAGGGGGTGAAGTGAAGGAAGACGAGATTGCAAGAGGGGTGGCTCGCGGACTGCGAGAGTACGAACGGTGCAGGGCTGAGGGAGGCGCGCGTTCGCTTCTCGCGGGCGTGACCGTCCTGGCTTTGGGGATGATCTTCTTCATCTGGCTCGTGACATACGCCTGACCTGCCGGAGGCCCGGACCGTGCTGACGGTCCGGGCCTCCGGTGATTCCTGGGGCGGGAGGGTCAGCTTGCGTCGGCAAGCTCCACAAGCCTGATGGCCGTCTCCAGGGCCTCCCGGGCCTGTTCGGTAGTTGCTGAGGGCCTTCCCTGCCGCTTCGCGTATGCCTGCGTCACGCGTACGGCGCCGCGTACGTAGGTAACCAAGTTGGCCCGCTCCCGTGCGTCCCGTCGGTCATTGACCGCCTCGGCGAGTTCGCCCCACCAGAAGCCGTCATCGTCGGGGTCTTCCGGGATTTCCCCAGCCTCGTGGTACCTGAGAAGTGCTCGCGCGACAGTGTCCAGCTCCGCGTAGACGGCTTCTCCAGCCGCGATCCGCTGTTGCTCCGCAATTCGTGCCTCTGCGGCTCGTTGATCAACGAGGTGTGCGACCTGCGGCTGCCTCCGGTCGCCCGGCTTGCCGTTGACGACGACGTGCAGTCGCTTGCGCAGGTTCATCGCGCTGCCGGGGTTCGGCTGGCCGTGGCGGCTCACGTACCCCAGCGCGAGGGCCACCTCCCCCCAGGAGATGCCGCCGGCGCGCGCATCGTCGATGGCGGAGAGCTGGAAGGGATCGGCGGCGAGACGCAGCCACTCAGCCAGCTGCACCCGCAGCATTGCCGCTTGCTGGTACGCATCGCCCGTGAGGCGGTGAGCGTGCTCCTGGGCGAAAGTCAGGACACCGAACAGTTCGCCGTCGCCGGGCCAGTACTCCAGGTATGCCTGGTCCCTGCCGTTCGCGCAATGAAGCTCGTACAGCTGCGCAGCGAGCGTATGCGGAGAGGCCTTGGGAGCCTGTCGGGCGGGCCGTGCTTCGCGGGCTGTCGGGGGTGCGGTTTTACGTGTACGTCGCACTCCCCATCACCCTGCTGTGACAATCCGCAGGGTATGACCTGTAGGGAGCAGAGCAGTTCCCTCGGGGCCGACACCAATGTCTTGCAGCTCGCTAGGCAAAGCGCTCACTGCGAGTTCAGCGAGCCCGCGGAAGCGATCGACGGCGAGAGCCGCATCGAACGTACTGCCCGTGTCGTACAGTCCAAGCCACAGCATCTGCTCCCACTGCACGGTTTCCGCCCACGGTGCGAGGCCGCGAACGAATGCCGCCATCTCGGCGGTACTGGTGCTGCGGCTGCGGTCACGGGTGGGATCGAGTGGTGCTTCGGGAGTAGCAGGTGAAGCCTCCACGGTCACGGAGACTTCGTTGATTGCGCCTTGAACCTTGTGGATGACTGGACGGCCGGGCGTCAGGAATTGAACGCCGAGGGCCTTCGCTGCGGCCGGGACGAGAGCGGAAGGGTGCTCTTGAGGGAAGATCGGTCCGCGGATGCGGACAGAACCGCTGGGTCGGCACGTGATGCTGAGTCGCTCCACTTCTCCGAGCAGACCCAGCAAGTCGGACGTTGTGGTCAGGATGCCCGCCATCCTGATGTCCGGGCTGACCATGCGATCACTCTCCTGCGAGTGGGTGTTCGAAGGGGCTGAGGGCAGAGTCTTAGCAGGTCAGGGTGTATGTGGGCGATTCATGTGTCAGCTCGAAAGCGCTCCCCCCTGGTCCACAGTGGAACGCAGCCTACCCGACAGATCGCGCTCTTTTCCTATTAGGAAAAGGTGCGGTCGCCAGGGGAGTTGGTCCTTCCCTCATCGCGCATAACCAGAATTATGCGCGGCTCAAACGATCTTGTTTGAACGGCGCCTTGGCGTCGATGTCATCAATATGATGACGCCATGACTCAAGATCCCAACTCGTACGCGCGGGAGGCGGCGGCCTTGGAGCGACTCACCCGCCGCCACGGCGGCGAGCGCTACCGCCGGCTCAACTCCCACGGTGGCCCCTACCTCGCAGCCACCCCTCTGGAGGCGGTGCTGCTGGTCGTCAATGCTTTGGACCGCGATGGCGAGGGCCGCGTCACCGGCCAGGACACGGAGGACGCGATCCTGCTCCTAGACCGTGCCCGTGGCGAACTCGACCTCCACGAACTGGAGCTGGTCGACCACGCTCGCCTTCACCACGGCCGTACCTGGGGGCAAGTCGCCGAGGCGGCAGGAGGGGGACGAGACCGCCGCATCGCCCAAACCCGCTATAGCCGCCTGCGGGAACGCACGCCCGGCTACACGCCGCCGGCCGCCCCCCAGGAAGCCACCCGCGTATGAACGGCGACTACGAACACACTCGGGACCACATCCGGGCCACCCGTGGCCCATTCACCGACGAGGAACAGCGTGCAGCGGAGCTGGAGCTGGCGATGCTCCATGCCGACGGGCACCTTCTGCACCTGCGGGCGTCCGAGGGCGATCCGCCGACGCTGGAGGAGTGGGGGACGCACTACCGCCGCACCGCCCCGCTGCTGGTGCGTCTGGCACTGTCGAACCCGGGACGCTATGAGGAGATGGCCCGCGTGGCAGTGCGGAAGTGGAGCGAGGCCGAGCAGCTCGAAGTGGCCGCCATCGCCGCGGTGGGCACGGGCGAGGACGCCGAACGCTGGCTCGCGGGTAAGGAGGGCGACGCATGAGGGCCCAGAACACCCCCTTCTCCGACGCAGGCTCGCAGGACGAGGACCCAGTGCCGCCGGTGGCGGACCCGACGACGGGGGAGATCCGGCTCCTGGAAGACCGCTGCACGACCTGTGTCCTGAACCCCGCCGTGTCGGCCGCTCCGCTTCGCCCGGGGCGGCGGCAGCAGTTCATCCGCGAGGTCCGGGACTGCGGCGGACAGATCGTGTGCCACTCGACGGTGCCGCCCGTCGTGCCGGAGGACTTCCCCGCCGCGATGTGCAGGGGTTTCGTCGATGCCTACGGGCTTCCCCAGGCGGCCCGGGAAGCCATCGTGCTCGGGATCGCGCACATCGTGGAAGTCCCCGACCCCACGTGGACCAGCGCCAGTGCGCACGGAGGGCTTCAGCAGTGAACGGACCGAAGTCCGGCCAGGTCCAGATCCCGACCAACCTGGTCGTCATGCGGAGACAGGAAGACGGAAGCGCCCTGCTTCCCGCCCATCAGGTGACGGAGCTACTGCGCACTCTGTCCACGGCCTTCCGGGATCACCCGGAGATGGACCCTGCGGAAGGACTTGCCTCCCTGGCGGACCAGCTCGACCTCATCGTCATCACTGCACTCGGCAGCGACACTGAAGGAGGCACGTGATCACACCCCCCATGCTGCGGCGTCCGGCGCCGCGCCCCCTCGGCACCGACCCGGCCCACGCGGAGCACGGCGCACCGGTCGCACGCCGGGGAGAACTCGTTATGGCGCCCAGGGACGCCAGTTTCCTCCGCAGCCCCAGCATCGGCGGCGACACCCAGCTGCACGTCGCCGTCTTCACACAGCAGTACGCCGTCGGGAGCGGCATGGTCGGCATCGCCGCGGCGTGCGACCCCGTGCGCATCCTCCTGGACGAGGGCCTGCTTTTCATGGGGCCTACGAACTCCCCAAGTCTCGCTGTCGTCGCCCCGGCTGCCGAGCGCTGTTCGAGGCGGCCGACCGGCAGCACGACGACCTGGAGCGCATGAGGGCGTACTACGGTCTCCAGGAGCGCCACGGCGTTCGCTTCGGCCTGGCCGTCCGCGTACGGCACGACGGCCGCCCCGGGATCGTCGTCGACACCTCTGGCCGGTACCTCCTCGTTCGCCTGGACGACGATCCTCGGCACGTGACACACGCGATGGAGTACGAGACCAGGCCGGGGGAGTGGGCTGCCGCCACCTCACGGCCGGGGGAGCCCTCTCGCTCAGGAATCAGATGACCGTGCGTTCCGCGCGAAGGAGCCCTTACACCGATTCACCGCGGTACGAGGGCCCCTTCAGCGTGTATCAGTCGGTGCCAGGTCCGTTCCCCGACGTCAGAGGAAGAGGCTGCTGAGCAACCACACGGCCCACAGCAGGGGGACGAGGGCCACGTACGCCAGTGGGCGCTGAAGAACTGGCTTTCCGGGGACGGCTTGAGGACGGCCAGGTACGGGTGTGGGAGCCGGGAGTTGCTTCAGCTGACGATAGGCGTCGAAGTTCGAGAGCAGGGCAAATGGAGTGCCGGCCAAGAAGGAAAGTGGCCCCCACCAGCCTTGCCACAGTGTTCGCGTGGTCATTTCACGCACGAGCGCGGTTCCGCAGGTAGCGCAGAACGGGCCGTCCAGCGTCTGCCACCTCATAAGAAGGATCAGGCCCTGATGCGAGCGCACTTGAACAGGTGCAACGGGGCCCGCCCCACAGATGCGGCAGCCGACCGGGGGAGCTTCGGGAGGTCCCGCGGGCGAGACCGAATGCCACGGCACGTGGTCGCCGGTCCGGCCCTCGTTCAGGTACCACGCCGGTGGCTGATACTCGGGTACGAACGTCGAGGCCGGGTCCGGGTCGGGGCTGCTTGGGGTGTGTGTCGTCATCGGGAGTCCACCATCCGGTACTCGATGCCGGTCACCCGCGGCTTGGCCTTCGGGCTCAGAATCGCCAGTGCCTGGCCCTCGAACTCGTCAGTGACCACATCGCGCCGCGTGTCGTCGTAGACCGATTCCGTGGGGCCGGGGGTGATGTCGAAGCCGCTCATGTAGCGCGGCTTGAGCATCACCTCGCTGGTGTGAGCGGTCGGGAAAAGGGCGACCACCCCGCCGCCTTCCAGCTTCAGCGCGTACACCTTCGGGTGCGCCGGCTCCTTGGCGAAGAACTTCTCGGTCGCGTATCCCTCCAGGTCCTCGTCGACGCCTTCCTTGTAGACATCGGTCGAGCCCTTCGAGCTCTCGGTCGTGGCGAAGGTGTTTCCGGCCGTCTTGCCGCCTGTCTCGAAGAAGTCCTCGTAGCTCTCGCTGAGCTGGTCGGGGGCGAGCGCGCCTACCTTCTGGGACGGGTCGGCGGGCGACACGTAGCCGTGCTTGTCAACAGCGATCTTCGGGATCGGCTCGTCGGCGTAGACCGTCATCACGACCTTGTAGGTTGCGCCGTCGACCTTGTCGAAGACCACCAGGACACTCCCGGCCTTGGGGTCGGCGCTGGAGTGAGCCTTGATCGCGAACCAGGTTGCCCCGCTGTCGGCAGCAGGGATCAGGTACTCCCGGTCCCGGTAGAAGAAGTCGGTCTCGTAGTACTTCTGGTCCTTCTCGGACCAGGTCTCCCACTGCTCGAAGTCGGCCGTGGACTGCTCATGAATCTGCCCGGCCTCAACGGTGCCCAGGAGCTTGGCGTCCTGGCTGGCGTTTGCGCGGTTGTTGACCTTCTCGTAGTTGTCGACGACCTTCTTGGCCTCTTCCTTCGTGAGGAGGCCCGGCGGGGCGGAGGTGGGGCTCGCGCTCCGGGTGGGCGTGTCGGCGCCACCGTTGTCTGCCCCTGTTGCGCAGGCGGTGAGAGTGAGGGCGGTGGTCACGCCGATGGCGAGCACCGGCAGACGGCGCAGGCGACGTGGGGGCAGGGCGGCAAGTCGGGACATGAGTGGTGTTCCTCCTCCTGGAACGGTGATGTGTGGGGGGAAGTGGTCTGAAGGTCAGGCCGCCGGCCGATGCGCGCGGCGAATACCTGCGGCGAAGTCGCGTGCGGCCGCTGCTGCGGCCGCGGCAGGGTCGCCGGTGGCGGCCTGCATGCGACGGATGACGGCGGAGCCCACCACCACGGCGTCGGCGTAGGCGGATGCCTGCGCGGCACGGGCTGGGGTGCTGATGCCGATTCCGACGGCCACCGGCAGACGGGTAGCGTCACGAAGGCGTCGGACGAGGCGGGGCAGGTACGGGCTGAGAGGCCCGGCCGTGCCGGTCCGGCCGGGCGCCGCGGGCGCGTATGTCATGCCACTGCTGCTGGTGCCGATGGCGGTGAGTTTGGCGTCCGATGCGTGGGCCGGGATGAGGGGGATGCTGTGGAGGCCCGCCGCCCTGGTTGCGCGGTGCCAGTCGGCGGCCGCACTGTCGGGCAGGTCGGGCACCAGCACGCCCGCACCGCCGGCTGCGGAGAAAGTTTCAGCGAAGAGCCCAGGCCCGTACTCCTCGACCGGGGCCCAGTAGGTCATGACCACCAGTGCGGCCGTAGTGGACGACGCGAGGTCGGCCGTCGTGGTGAAGAGATCCCGCATGCGATAGCCGTTGTCCAGGGCCTGGGCCGCCGCGTGCTGGATGGTCGGGCCGTCGAGATGGGCACGCCGGTGGGGCACTCCCAGCTCGAGCACGTCGCAGTGGGGCGCCATGGCATGTAGCGCTTCGAGACTGCCGGAGTGGGTGGGGTAGCCGACCGGGAGGTAGAGGCCGAGCGCGGCGCGGTGCTGGCACCTGCTCCTGGCCAGGGCCTGGTCGAGTGCGGAGGCGGGCCAGGACGGCGGCGTGGAGGTGAGCATGAAGGCCTCTCGATGAACAGGTGGATTGGCGTGCGGTGGGGACGGCGGCGCCGTGTTCACGGCCGGGGTACTCGGTAGAGGCCCTCGCGCTCCAGAGCCCTGATGACGCGGTAGTCCGCCTCCACGGCCTCCGGCTCGGTGCTGCTGAGAACGACCTCCGGTTGGCCGGTCGTGGAGGGGCCGTTCGTGCTGGCCCGAAGGGCATCGCTGACGGCGACCACCGTGGGCAGCTGGCGCACGATTCGGCCCAGCCAGGGGTCGATGCTGTCGCCGGCCCGCGCTTGAAGGTGGACGCGTACGACTCGGCGGGGAGGTGCCGGCGCTGAACTCAGCTCAGTACGTGGCGCCGGCAGCCATGCCTCCAGTGCTCGCGCGACGCGGTCCTCACCGGTGGCGGCCCGCAGTGCCTCATCGGCCAGGGAAGCGGTGGGAGGCGCCGCGAGAGCAGAGATCAGCAGAGGGCCGCGTCCCTCGCTGTAGGCGACACGGCTGGTCACCGGGCCGCAGACCACCCCAAGGGCGTCCAGGGCCCGCAGCAGGTACATCGACAAGGCGCGGGGGAGGAGCTGGTGACGGTCGAGCAGGTCGGTCCGGTCCAGCATCCCGTCCCGACCCCGGGACTCTGCCCAGACGTCGGTGATGCAGTGCTCCGGAAAGCCGTCGGGGCCGGGACGGGACACGCTGTTGATCACGTACTCGCGGGGGGAAAGCTGCTCGGTCAGGACCAGGTGCGCCGAACCGGAGTATCGCGCCGCCGCTCGCCGCAGGGCCGGCCAGGCCGCCCTGATGTCCAAGTCGGTGGCGCAGGTCACGGCGGGCACGGGCGTTCCGGCTGCCGCAGGCGCCAGGGTGTATCCGTCCAGCCTTTCGACATCCGCCCACCGGAGCGCTTCAGCGAGACTGCTGGAACGGATGGTCCGGGCTGCCGGGACGCCCGCCCGTTCCAGCGCCGTGGCCTGTGCGCCCCGGTCGTAGCGGAGCGCCGATGCTTCGGGGTCCCCGGCCGGAAGGCCGAGATGCCACGAGATCCGCTCGGCGAGCTCGATACCGGCGGCGCTGCCCGGCAGGAGGGCGGTGACTCCCGCGGCCCGCAGGGCCTTCACGGTGGGACGAAGGGAACCACGGTGCTCGACAGTTCCCGCGTACGGGCTGGCTGCGTCGGCTGGCAGATCCAGCGGCCGCAGTCGGGACGCGAGGGTGACGGCGATGGTCCGGACGCCCCGGCGTGCGAGGGCTCCGGCGTATGGGCAGCCGGGGAGAGGAGCGACCACCGCGGCGGTGCTGGTGGCGGCGCGGGGCCGCGCGGCGAGCACGAGCGCGGCGGACGGTATGGCCATGGGACTGTCTCCAAGGAGAGGGGGCTTCAGCGTGTGCAGCTGGCGGTGTAGGCGGCGGTGGCGATCGAGATGTCGAGGTGGCTGGCCACCTCGTCCAGGAGCTCCCGGCAGGTGGCTTCCGACTCGCCCGTCACGACCCAGTGCGCGAGCCGGTCGGAGAGCGTGGCGTGCGGCGGTGCGGAAACACGAGTGCCGGCCTGCTGGCTGATCACCGCCCGCTCGACGAACGGCAGGGCGTGCAGGCCCGGCGGGAAGGCGGCGCGCTCCAGCACGCCGGACGTCTCGGGGTAGGCGAAGCGGATAGCGGCGGCGCCTCCCGCGGTGGGCTCCAGCTGCGGGGGCATTCCGGTGGCGAGGGCAGCGGCCACTTGGGCGAGGTCGATGCCTAGGGCGTGCTGCACCAGCAGGGGCAGCAGATCACCGCCCAGCCGGCCGTTCACCTCTACGATGCGCGGCCCCGATGCCGTGAGCATCACCTCGACGCACAGGACGGCACAGGTCAGGCCCAACGCGTCAACGGCGCCCTGGATGACGCGGGCGAGGGCGGCATCGGTCAGCAGGGGGTCCGACGCGGCGACGACGTGTCCGTATTCCTGTGTGGTGCCGGCCGGTGCGGGGAGCTTGCGGGTGACGGCCAGGATGCGGGCCTCTCCCGAGCCGAGGACCGCTGTCTCGACGCTGATCTCCGGTCCGTCGAGCCATTCCTCGACCAGGACGCCGGCCGGACCGTACTGATCGAGGCCCAGCACGGTCTCGTGGCTGGCCCGCTCGTAGGCAACGCGGACCTCGGATGCGGTGTCGGCGCGGACGACGCCGGCGCTGCCCGCCATGGCGCGCGGTTTGACCACGACCGGGTAGCCGATCGTGTCGGCATGCGCGACGGCCTGGGACGCGTCATCGGCCTCCAACGCGCGGGCAGACGGGACCTGGTGTCGGTCGAGGAGCCGTCTGGTGACGCCCTTGTCCCGGCAGGCGGCCATGGCCTGTGGGCTGCTGCCCGGTAGCCCCAGCTGTTGCGCGAGTTCGGCGCTGGTCACGACGTGGTGCTCCATGTACGTCATGACCCCGCAGACGTCACGGTCCGCGGTGAACGTCTTCACGGCGGCGGCCACGTCGTGAGCGTCGGTCAGGTCGGCCTCGATGTGACCGGCCAGGTAGCGCGTCGCCCAGTCGGGTGCCGCGGCGTCGACGAGGACGACGGAGTGCGCGGCCGCGATGCGGGCGAGGACGGACTCGCGGTAGGGGGCGCCGTCGCGGCCGCCCGCCCCGAGCAGGAGCAGGAAGGGTGCAGGCACGGAGGTCTCCTGAAAGTGGTCGATTGCTCGTGAGGAGGTGGTGACGCTGCGGGGCGCCGGAGTCGGCCGCCGGACCCCCCCCAGGCGATGAAGGGGGGGGCCGAACGTGGGGAAGGCGGCCGGCATGGTCAGGCCGTGAACCGGTGAGCGCGGCAGTCCAGGGGGCGGCCGCCGTTCTTCACCACGCACACCTCGATCTGGTAGGTCGCGCCCTCCTGGAGGTTGAAGTAGCTGGCGTCCTTGGAGGTGCACTTGCCGTCGTTGTAGTTGTCGACGACGCGGTAGAGCAGGCTGTCGTTGATGGTCAGGATCTGGACGAGGGCCTTGTAGCCGTCGGTGTTGATGTCGCAGGCGGTGGTCTTGTCCCCGTACGAGGTGAAGTAGCCCTTGCTCTTGTTAAGGCTGCTGTACCACCAGCCGCTGTTGGCGGCTGCCGGGGTTGTGCTCAGGGCCAGCGCGGCGACTGCACCGAGGGCGGCGGTGGGCAGCAGGCGGGTGAAGACGCGGGTGATACGCATGAAGGACCTCTCGGGTGCTGGTTACTTGACGGGCAAGGCTTGGTGGGTGCGCGGGTGGTGCATCAGGACGGCGAGCGGCAGGCAGGCTGCGGCGCCGATGAGGCCGCACAGGGCGGTGGTGACCGCGACGAGCTGTGGACCGCCCTGGGTCAGGGACCAGCCCGCGAGGGCGGGGGCGCAGATCACGGCGGCCGCTAGCGTGGAGCCCCAGATCCCCGCGTAGAGTCCCCGGGCCTGCGGCGGGGTGATCTGGTCGAGGAGCGCGGTTGCGGCAACGAAGACCACGATTTCGCCGGGGATGCCGATGCACGCGGCGATGACGTACTGCGGTGTGGAGTCGGCGAGGCCGGCGGAGCCAAGACCGGCTCCCAGGACCAGGGAGCTCACGGCCAGGAGCGGGACCATGGACGCTCCGCGTGAGGCTCTGCGGGCCAGCCACCGGTTGAGGGGAACGGACAGGACGAGGACCGTGCAGGCACTGGCTACCTGCGTCCAGCCGTAGGCCGATGCGGGCAGTCCGGCGTCGTCCATCAGCAGGGGCAGGATGGAGAAGAGGCCGGCTACGGGAATGAGTGCGCCGAGGCTGACCAGCCACAGCAGCCACAGCCGGGCGTCCGTGACGGCCGTGCGGTAGGCGTCACGGCCGCCGACGGCGGCTGCACCACGGGGCGTGGGGCGGTCCTGCTGCATGCAGGCCAGAGCCGTCAGCGCGAAAGCGGCGCAGGCAACAGCGTTGATCCAGTACAGCGCGGTCAGGCCGGTGGTCTCCGACAGCAGGCCGCCGGCGGCTCCCGTGGTGGCGGCGCCGACGTTGATTCCGAAGTGTCTCCAGCCGTTGATGGAGGCGCGGGCTGCATCGTCGGAGACGGTGTCTGCCACCACGGCGGTGATGACGGGCCGCGGTGCGTCGTAGACGGCGCCGACCACGGCCGAGGCCAGGGCGACGGCGACGGGGTGGGACAGTCCGCCCAGTAGGGGCAGTGTGACCGCCGCGAGCAGCATGGAGCCCACGAGTGCGGCCCGTCGGCCGACGATGTCCGCCAGTCGTCCCAGAGCGATCTGGCCGACGAGCCAGCCGACGCCGAAGGCCGCCAGGATCGTGCTGATGCCGGTGGTCGAAAGAGCGAGCTCGCTGAGGCGGTAGGAGAGAAATGGGTAGGCGAAGCCGGCCGCGCGGACGACGCTGGCTCCGATCACCAGGACCCAGACGATGGGGACCCGTCCGGTCCGCGAGGCAGGTGTAGGGGCAGGCTCCTGGGCAGTCGGTCTTGCAGCAGGCAGGTCTGTGGTGGGCACAGGTGCTCCAAGAGGCACGGAAGGGCGGCGAAAGGTCGATCGCCGGGGGCTTCGGGTAGGCGTAAAGGCCTGACGTTGAGTGGGAGTGGGGCGCCGTCAGGGGGCGACGGCGCCCCACTGGCCGGAGAGTTCGCGGCGTGGAGGAAACGCGCGGTGCCGTGACGATGCCGTACGGCAGCTCTCTCGGCCGAGCCCGGTCAGGACGGGGAAGACCCGACCGGGGGACTCGTGAAGCCGGCGCGCCGGGGCGCCGGTGAACGCCCGGACGAAGACCGATCCGGGGACGTCAGGCGGCAGTGCCGGTGAGGGCGCCAGCCGCGGGTGCGCTGGCACTGCCCGGACTGGTGACCGTCGAGACGGCGACGGGCGCGGCGTCGGCAGCTGCCGGCTGTAGGGCGCGCACGGCCGTTGGGGCCGGACACGCAGCGCGACGAGCGCCCGAGGCACGGAGAGTGAAGGGGCAAGACACAGCATCCTCCTGTCAGAAGGCGTGCTGAGGGTGCTGCAAAGGCTGTGTGGGAGCGCTTGCTGAGTTGCCGCAGCGGGGCCCTATCCTGTGCACGGCGTGCTGCAACACGCCTGGCACCCCCAGAGGTTGAACGGCTGTCTGGTGGGTGTGTGGGATGACTCGTGAGAGTCATCAAGTGGTGGCCGTGCCCTGCGCCAACAGGTCGCGGCCACCACTCTCTATGTCATGCGCATGCCATCCGGCGATCGGGGTGCGCGACGAGAGGGGTGGGGCTACCGGCCGTGGGCGGCGAGCGGTCGAGGCCGATGGAACGCGCTCCGCGCGCTGGTGGCGGGGGCATAGCCGACGGCCGAAGACCTGGCCGGTGAGGTGACCACGGAGTACTCCTGAGTCGTGCAAGGTGCTCAGCTCAGTGGCGCCGGCCAGCCGCCCGATCGAGCGAGACCGTGGCGGCTTGTGGGCCGATGTGACTGCCGATACTGCGTGACGCACCACGCAGGGCTGGAGCACCTCGGGCTTGGGTTCGGATTTTCGCTTCGTGTTGCGGGATAGTGCGGCATTCGGCAGCCCTCGCGCCAACAAGGGCAACCACGTTTTCGGCTGCGGCGTCGCGTTGTGCGACGGAGTAGCCACACGTGATCCTGGTGTAACACCGCGCACGCTGTCAACATTTGGATACAGCGACACCCGGCGAAGCGGCAGCTACTCTCCGCGCTCTGCCTTGGACGGGCGACTCTGGGACATCAGGTCATCCAGGGTGTCCAGAAGGGTTTCCAGTGAGGGGGCCTGGTCTCCGGAATGACGCAGAGCGGCCCGTTCCCCGCCCAAAGTCAGCAGTCGGTCATGCAGGGCGGCGGCGATGAGACCGTCCTTGATCTTCGTCAGCTGCTCGGCCAGAGCCAGCCCTTCCGGCTTGGACAGAAAGCCGTGACCGACCCCGTAAAGCTCCTCCAGTGGGCTGCTGTAGTCGACCTGGGCGGAACGCGTGCCGTTCACGAGATTGCCGATCATCGCGTGGGACAGGTCGACTGCGTCCCCGATCTTCCTGTAGCTCTGGCCCGCGCGAAGACGGTTCAGTCGCTGCTTGAGCAGCTGGCGGTAGTAGCTCTCACGTTCCTTCTTCGCGCGCGGCGGCACCTCGGGCTCTGCGCCGTCGAGGAGCTCACGCACGCGCTCCGGTGTGATCCCGGTCGCCGTTGAGATGTCCTCGATGTCGAGCACGTCCGCACGGCCGTAGCCGATGCGCTCCGCTGCTTCGTCGATGCGCTGAAGCAGCTGGGCGATGTCGGCCGCGGTCACCTCGCGGGGCAGTTCGGTCACGAGAGGGTCTCCAGAAGGCGTGACTGAGGGGACGGGCAGGCGCAGCGTATCCAGCCCGTATCACTTCGACCAGAACTGTATCCATTTGTTGACAGTCTAACTGTCAGTCCTCCAGGATCACCACGATCCAGGCCTGAGCCGAACCCGAGCATCAGGACCTCCCCCTACCGGCGATTCGGAATCCGGTGCAATGACTTTCCACCCTGAACAGCGGCCGTCTGCCAGTGTTCCGTTACAGGCAGGCTGCCCCTTCTCTCACAGCAATGGCGCCGTCCCCCTGTCCAGCACGCAGATGGTCGACGATCCGGACAGCTTTTACGCAGGCCTGCGCGAGCACGGTCCGGTCGTTGCCGTCCACCTTGATGGTGACGTGCCAGCCTGGCTCGTCACCGGATACGACGCCTGCAACCAAGTCCTGCGGGACGGACTTCTCTTCACCCGCGACCTCAGTCAGTGGCGTATCCCAAAGGAGGGCCGCCTTCCGGAGGGGTGGCCACTGGCCCCTCACGTTCACCCCATGCGCAACATGCTCTTCGCTCACGGCGAGGAGCACGTACGCCTGCGAGGCGCCTTCAAAACCAGCCTCGCCAAGATCGGGCAACGGCGGCTACGCGCCACCATCACCCGGGTAGCTGACGGCCTCATCGACAGCTTCGTCGGCGATGGCCAGGCCGACATCGTCAGCCAGTACGCCATCCCCCTTCCCGGCGCCGTACTGGCTGTACTCTTCGGCTTCCCGGCCCAGGAGTGCGAGCGGCTCCAGCAGGCGATCCTCACCCTTCTAGCCGGAGGCGAAGAGGCACTCGACGCCAACGCCGCACTCCACGGCCTCATCAACGCTCACGTGGACCGCCGCCGCCAGGAACCCCGCGCGGATCTTGTTACCTGGCTGCTCGAAGAGGGCCTGAGCTTCGACGAGACCCGCGAGACCGTGTGGCTCGCCATCAACGCCGGCGTCGGAAGCAGCACCGCCTGGACCGCGAACACCTGCGCCCTGCTGGCCCGGACAGAGGACACCCGGATCGATCTGCGCAGCGGCCTTCGCCACATCCCCGGAGTGATGCGTGAGGTGCTGTGGGACCACACACCCGTACAGCAGGTCATCGGCCGAGTGGCCACCGCGGACGCGGACCTCTACGGGACCATCGTCCGCCGCGGCGACCTCCTCGTTGTCAGCCCGGCCGGCGCCAACCTCGACCACGCCCGGATCGGCGGGGACAGCCACCGGTCCACCTACGCCGAGGACAACTCCAGTCACCTCAGCTGGGGCAACGGAGCCCACGAGTGCCCCGCCCAGGGACTGGCCTCCGCACTCGTCCAAGGCGGTGTCGAGCGCCTATGGACCCGCCTTGACGACCTCCATCTGACCGACCCCGACCAGCCCACCCGCTGGAATCCCTCGATCATCGTGCGCATCCCGGCCCGCCTGCCCGTCTCCTGGGACGCCAGACGGGCCCGTACGCGCGCGGAAACTCTCGCTCCCCTTGGAGACCGCTGATGGACCTGGCCACCTGCCCCGACGACGAGCTGTTCCTCCTCGATCCCCACGCCGCCAACGTCCTTGACGAAGGGCGCCGCCTGCGCGCACGGGGACCGCTCGTGCCAACCCTCCTCGACGGCGGGGTCCGCGCCTGGGCGACCGGCGACCGCGCCGTAGCCGAAGCAGTGCTGGGCGGCCGGCAGTTCCGCAAGAACCCCCTGCACTGGAGCGCCCTGCGGGCCGGAAACGTCCCCAGAGACTGGGGCATCCTGGAGTTCATCACCATGCCCGGCCTCCTCAACGAAGACGGCGACCGTCACCGGGAACTACGAAGCCTGGTGAGCAAGGCCTTCACGCCGAGCCGTGTCGAAGGCCTGCGCCCGCAGGTCACCGACATCGTGGAAGCCCTTCTCGGCGATCTCCGCACGGTGTCGGACCAGCACATCGACCTACGTCGCAGGTTCGCCTTCGAAGTCCCCATGCGGATCATCTGCGCGCTGTTCGGTCTGGACCTCAGCGCCAGCGAGGCACTCGCCCGCGACTACACCGCCATCCACGACAGCCGCAGCACACCCGAACAGGTCACCGCCGGGAAAATGGGCGTCGCCACCGTGATCAGTGCCCTGATCGCCGAGAAGCGCCAGAACCCCAGCGACGACCTGACGTCCGCCCTGATCACTGCCACGGACAGCGAGAACGCCGTCCTGGACGAAGGGCTGCTGATAGCCACCCTGATGCTCTTCCTGTTCGCCGGCCACGAGACAACCGCGAACCTCATCACCAACGCCGTCAAGGCCCTGACCGACCATCCCGAGCAGATCGACGCCATGCGATCGGGCACCGTCACCGTCGACCAGGTCGTGGAGGAGACCTTGCGGTGGAACGGCCCGATCAACACGGTGATGTTCCGCTATGCCGCAGAGGACACCACCATTCGGGGAACCGACGTCACGGTGCTGGCCGGTGAACCAGTCGTCATCTGCGTCGCCGCAACCGGCCGCGACGCCACGGCCTTCGGCCCGATGGCAGACACCTACGACCCCGGCCGAAGCGTCATCGCCCAGCACCTGGCCTTCGGGCACGGCGCCCACTACTGCATCGGCGCGCCCCTGGCCCGCATGATGGCCCGTACAGCGCTCACGCGGCTCGTCGAGGACTTCGACCTCGACAGGTCCCAGGCGCCGGAGGCAGGCCCGATCAGCTCCTACTCCTCCAACAGCGACACGGCGCTCTGGGTCCGGCTGTCCCCCTGCACCACGTCGCCAGCCGCAGCGTAAACGGCTTGCCGGGGCACGCTGCGGCGTGCCCCGGCCCCTTCCGCCCAGGTTATGACTGGCTGGTAATGTCTCTGCGCAGGTCAACGGGCACAGCCTGTCACGTATAGGGGAGCGGGGAACGTGCGAGGACCTAGGGGAAATCATCGTTGGACGCTTGACCGGCCTCCGCGGACTGACGCAGCGTGGACTCATTCCACATCCGGGAACACCACCGCGCGGTCGGAGGACTGATCCGCCCCATGTCCCTCACCGGCGCACATCCCCCACGGCGCGTCGGCCTCGCCCGCATCACCGAGGCCACGAGCCGTGCCAGGCAGACACTCCGTGAATCCCGTGCGATGAGCCGAGAGCGCCGAGACGCCTTCGGCTACTTCCACAACGACCTCGGCCTGCGTCCGGGAGCCAGCGTGCAGGACGTCCTGGACGCCATCGCCGGACTCCGCGGCCGCAGGGTCCAGCCGATCCAGCTGTCCTCACTGCCGCCCACCGTCAGCGGCATCGCGGTCCTGGGAAGCGACGAGCACGGGGTGGACTACATCGGCATCACCGACAGGATCAGCAGGCGGCACCAGGCACACGTCCTGCTGCACGAGGTGCGTCACCTGCGTCCTGGCGACGAGTGCGGCACGCAGCCCGGGAGTTCCATCGCCGTACACGATGACTTCGACGGTGTGACGCTGGCGAGCCTGCACGAGCAGATGTCGGTTCTTCCCGAAAGCGTCAGGCAGGAGATCCTCAGCCGACCCGCGAAGCTCCGCGCCGGCTACGGTGCTGACGAGGAACGCACGTGCGAGGTTTTCGCCCGTGTCGTGCTGCCGCTGCTCGACCTGGACGACACCAGCCAGCGCACAGGCTCCCTCGCCTCGGCCTTCAGTAATCGTCGATACCTCTGATGGAAGCCTTCGTCACACCCATCAACCTGGTCATCGCGGCCCTCACGCTCGGACTCGGCGTCGTGAAGGCACTCGCCGTTCGACAGCAGCGCGAATGGACGCTCCGGCTCACCGCTTCCGTGCTCATCATCGCCGGGTTGATCTTCCTGCTGGCCACCCCGGTCGTATACCGCGCCCTCGGCGCCGCCGTGGGCTCCCCCAACATTTGCGCCCTGCTGGTGCCGGCGGCCACGCTGACCTGCGTCGGCCAGGCCCACCTTCTCACCCAGCTCTGGCACGAGGACCGCCGCCGTCCAGCAGTCCTGCGGCGCACGGCCGCCCGCTGGGCCCCCGTGTACGTCGGCGCCATCACTGCCATGACCGCTCTGTATTTCCATGCCCCGCTCGGCCCGGCCGCCCCACTGCGATTCGCCGCCACCTACGCACATGTCCCGGAAGTCGTCGCCTTTCACTTCGTCTACTGGACAGCCCTCATCACCACCGTCGTCGTCACAGTCCGCGAGTGCAGACAACTGTCACTGCCTGTCCGGCCTGGTCTCGTCGGCGAGTTGCGGCGGGCGATCGGCTGGTTCGCTGTAGCTCTGGGCTTCGACCTGGTCAACGTCGGTCTTACTGCCGTTGCCCTGCTGGGCTCGAAAGCCGGCCCCAAGCGCCTGGAGATGGTGGCAGAGAGCGCATGGCTGGCAACCAGCGCCAGCTGCATCGCCGCCAACGTCGCGCTCGCCTCCATGGTCCTGCGGTCGCGCCGCGCCGAACGCCGAGACCGGCGGACACTGCTGGCCCTTCACGACCTGGTCGTGAAGAAGGACCCAGCGGTCGAGGCGGACCCGCACATCGTCCTCGCTCCCCGATGGTCACTGTGGACCGGATTCGACACCAGCCTCGAACTGAACTCGCTGATGGCAGAGATTCACGACGGGTGCGGAAGACTCAGCCCCTGGTGGAGTCCCGTCCCGGCCGCGGCCGTCACACGTCTGGCCACGGAGCAACCAGGTGGCGCCCCGGCAGACGGGAGCTGGGATCTCACAGCGGCGCAGGATGCCGCCACCGTGCTGTACGCAGCTCAAGCGCGTGACGCAGCGCAGCCCGCAGCGGACAACAGACTCGCCAAGCTGCCCGGCGCCGATGTCGAGCCCCACGCCGATCGACAGCACCTCGTACAGACCGCCCGCCTCCTCAACCACCGAATCGTCCAGGAGGCAGCCGAACTCGCCCACCAGGTCCAAGCGGTTGCTCGCGCGTCGTCGAGTTGAGGGACCGGCCGCCGGACGTGTTCCGCGATCTTGCTCGGGGAAGGGTCTCAGATGACCACCCACACGAGAGGACGCACACATGCCGGTGCCGAACATCTGGGCCATGCGAGCCGTTGTGGTCGGTGAATGGCTGCGCAAGGTCGCAGCTCCGTTCACTGCCACGCGCCGCTCCCGATAGATCGAGCGTTTCTAGTAGGGCCGCGGCCTTCAGAGAAGGCCGCGGCCCTACCGCTGTGCGCGCTGCCAGGCCTGACCGGACCGGGCGGCCAGCGATCATAGAGCGGGCACGCATGCCGGGCACCGGCTGACCTCGTACGGTGGCGGCATGACCGAAGCCGACCCGCCCCCAGCCCCGATCAAGGTCAGCTTGCCCGATGGCCAGGTCCTCCAGGGCCGACTCTATCGACGCCAGCAGTTCGAGCGGGCGGGGTGGCTGTACTGGGTTGGCCTACCGCTATGGGCAAATGACCCCGAGACCGAGACCGTCGCGCCCTCGGAGTACCGCGTCTTCCTGACGGCCGACCAGGCGAAGCCCATCGAAGGCGTCTCCTACGATCAGGTACCGACCGTCCATCTGCGCCCCCCGGAGCCCTCGCCGCCCGCCCAGGCCGAGGGCCGGTGGGCATTCAAAGTACGGCGAGAACGCACGCGGGGCGGCGGTCGTGACTCGGCCGTGGTGCACGTCTGGGATTGCCCCGACGCGGGCGACAGTGACGAGATCGACGTGCACGAAGCGCTGGACGCGTTGCGCCTGCCTGGCGCCCAGGCGTGCAAGCAGTGCGATGCCGCCGCGGCGCTGACCCCGCTGGTCTGAGCCGCGTATCTCCCGGCAGGCCCAGCGTACCCAGGCCGTGTGCGCCCCGATATCTTGAGAACTGCGACGAAGGAGAGGTAGATGACCGGCGCGCAGGCAGCTCTGACGCTCACGCAGGACGACACCATGAGGGAGTGCTGCCACGCACTGGCAGCCCTCTCCGAGGTTGTCGAGGACGTCAAGCCGTGACGCCGCGTCCGGAAGTCGCTCAGCGTCCAGCCGGCGAGGTCGTTCGGCCGCCCACCCGGGCAGAGGAAGCCTTCACCAAGATCCGCGAAGACCTGGGGCAGGTCGCACCGCGAGACCCGGCGGACGGACGTCTGGGCCCGCGCCGCTACCGCATGGACATTCTGCGGGATATCTGCACCGCAGAGACCTTCACCACGGTAATGAGCTGGCTTGCCTCCTCCACGATCCCGAGCATCAACAGCAAACGGAATTACGCCGACGACCTGCGGTTCTGGCACCAGTTCGCGCAGGAGCTCGGCCACGACCGCTTCTCGATCGGCTGCATCGCCCGTGGCGACATCACCACCTGGCGGCTCAGCGAGGAGAAACGCAACAGGGCAGACCGCAGCATCGCCCGGAGACTGTCCGCCCTCTCCTCTCTTATGACCTTCGCTGCCGAGGAGTCCCAGACCTACATCCCCAACCCGGTCACCCGCAGACACCGCCGGAGGATCGATCGGCACGATGAAACAACCGCCACGCCCATGATCGAAGTCGAGGACCTCAACGCCTTGCTCGAATGGGCGGAGTGCCTCCGCGACTTCCTGGTCATCTCCATCGTCTACACCTTCGCCGGACGCGTCTCCGAGTGGTGCAAGGCCGACGTCGAGGACCTCCACAGCGGTCGGACACCCATGATCGACCTGACCCGCAAGGGCGGCCAGGGCCGGCAATGGCAGCTCCCTCCCGACCTCCCAGACCTCCGCGACCTTCACGAACTGCTGCTCCGTCTCGTCGACGGCCGCACGGAGGGGCCGCTGCTGCTGGACTCCGAAGGGCGGCGCCTGGACCGGCACGACGTGGACCGCATCCTGACCCGGGTGGGGAAACGAGCCGGTGTCCTCCCCGGCCGGGACCTCACCCCCCACGTCCTGCGCGTAAGTCGCTTGACCCACATGAACGACGACCGCGTACCGCTGCCCGAAATTCAGGAATTCGCCGGGCACCGAGACCCGGCAACGACGATGTCTTACATCCGTCGCCGCGGCGATCAGGAACGCCGGGCCCGCCATGCGGCCGCCGGCGTGGCGAAGTTCCGCAGCCACCTGGACCGGTGGCTCGACATGACCGCTTAGCGCCGGGCAGCCGGGGCCCCAACCTCACGCACCCCTTTCGGGGAAGGTCTGCTCAAAGGAGCGTGATGGCGGACGGCCCCCTCGCCGCGGCCGCCGTGCGTTCCGGCAGTGGTATAGGAGAAGTCGACAGGCCACTACGGTGCCGACATGCGTATTTCCCGAAAGGTGACCAAGCGGCTCTCCGAGGAAGTTAAGTGGGTGGACGCCGGGCTGACCGTGGCAGCCCAAATGATCGACGACAACGCGCGCCGTAGTGTGCATGACGGCCGCCTGCCGGACGCTGTCGCCGACCTCGTACAGGCCAGCCGCTCAGTACAACGCTCCCTGTACGAAGCCATCAAGCTCGCGCTCTCCCAGGGGCACACCTTTGAGGACCTGGCCAACGAGTCGCACCTGTCGGCGGAATATTTGCAAGAAGCCTACGAGAGCTTCGACCCCAGCAGGGATGCCCGGCCGGGCCCCGACGAGGACGGGCGCGAGCCCTGGCGGGTGCTTGGGTGACCTGAGCCGTTCAGACCCCGGCACTCAGGCCCGGTGTCGCCCAACTCGGATCACTGTCACCACGGCGTGCCCTTTCTAGCCGGCTGCGCCGTTGACATCAGGTGCGGAACCAAGAAGAGCAGGCCATTCTTAGGACCCCCCTTGCTTAAATACTTAGGGGGGTGCTAACTTTCTGATGTCGGGAGGGAACGGCCCGCCCGGAGAAGGGG
>NZ_JAPSIW010000827.1 GCF_031178505.1 Streptomyces sp.
TCCGCACCCGGCCCTTGAAGTCGGGCTTCGGCCAGAGGCACAGCCGGCCGGGCCCGCAGGGACCGAGGACGGTCCCGCCGGAGGTCCCGGGCCGTGGCCCCGCCGTCCCCGACGCCACCGCCGAGCCTGACACCTCCGCCGTACCCGACGCCTCCGCCGTACCCGCCGCGTCCGCCGTGGCCGGGAGGGCCAGGAGGAGGAGCAGGGCCGCCAGGGCCGTTCCCGTCGGCAGGGCGCGGCGCTTCACCGCAAGGTTTCGCATGTCTCTCATACCCCCATGTCGTCACTCTCTGTAATCATTACTCTGGAGGACGTCACACGGCGTTGAGAAGAGGGCCAGAGCTTCTTCACCCGAACGAGGGAAGGCCCCGCCGGACCAGGTCCGGCGGGGCCTTCATGGAAAAGGGCTGTGACCAGCTCAGATGTGGGCCGCGCCCGCACCCGCCTCCGCGTTCTCGCCGCGCTTGGTGAGCATGGCGACGAGCGCCGCGAGCACCGCCACGGCACCGGCCACGGTGAAGGCCAGACCCATCCCGTCGAGGAAGGTCTTGTGGATGACCGCGCCGATCTGCTGGAACAGCTCGGGCGTCATGCCCGGGGCCTGCGCCATCTGCGGCGGCACCATGCCGAACTCGGCGGCCTGCTCCAGCGCCGGGTCCGCCGGGGCCGGGATCCCGGCCGCCTTCCAGTTCTCCGCGAAGGCGCTGGAGACCTTGGAGGACATGACGGCACCGAGCACCGCCGTGCCGAGCGCGCCGCCGACCTGCATGGCGGCCTGCTGCAGACCGCCCGCGACACCGGACAGCTCCAGCGGCGCGTTGCCGACGATGACCTCGGTGGCCCCGACCATGACCGGGGCGAGGCCCAGACCGAGCAGCGCGAACCACAGGGACATCACGAACGCGCCCGTACCGGCCGAGAGCGAGATCATGCCGAACATGGCGACGGCGGTGCAGACCATGCCGCCGACGAGCGGCACCCGGGGACCGAACTTGGTGATCAGCGCGCCCGCGAGCGGCGAGGAGACGATCATCATCGCCGTCAGCGGCAGCAGGTGCAGACCGCTGTCGACGGGGCTGAGGCCCTTGACGCCCTGGAGGTAGAAGGTCACGAAGAAGAGGCCGCCCATGAAGGCGAAGGCCATCAGGACCATGAGGATCACACCGGCCGAGAGCGGCACGGAGCGGAACATGCCCAGCGGGACCAGGGGCTCCTTGACCTTGGTCTCCCAGACGGCGAAGACCGCGAAGAGGACGACGGCGCCGAGCAGGCAGCCCCAGGTCTTGCCGCTCGCCCAGCCCCAGGACTCACCGGCCTTGATGATGCCCCAGATCAGGGAGGCCATCGCGCCGGAGAGCAGCACGATGCCGAGGATGTCGAACGAACGCGGCGCGTTCTCGGCGCGGTGGTCCTTGAGGATCACCAGGCCGAGGACGAGCGCGAGGACGCCGACCGGCACGTTGATGAAGAAGACGGACTGCCAGCTGACGTGCTCGACGAGCAGGCCGCCCACGATCGGGCCGCCGGCCGTCGAGGCGCCGATGACCATGCCCCAGATGCCGATGGCCATGTTCAGCTTCTCGGCGGGGAAGGTGGCGCGCAGCAGGCCGAGTGCCGCCGGCATCAGCAGGGCGCCGAAGAGGCCCTGCAGGACGCGGAAGCCGATGACGGCCGCGATCGAGTCGGAGAGGCCGATGGCGCCGGAGGCGGCGGCGAAGCCGGCGATGCCGATCAGGAAGGTCTGGCGGTGGCCGAAGCGGTCACCGAGCTTGCCGGCGGTGATCAGGGCGACGGCGAGCGCGAGCAGATACCCGTTGGTGATCCACTGGACCTGGGCGAGGGTGGCGCCGAGGTCCTCCTTGATGGCGGGGTTGGCGATGGCGACGATCGTGCCGTCGAGCGCGACCATCATCACGCCGGCCGCGACGGCGAACAGGGTCAGCCAGGGGTGGCCGCGCAGGCCCTTCGCCGGCCCCGACGCGGGGTCCCGGCCGACGCCCCCCTGACCCTGCGAGGCCTTTTCCACGGTGGTCTGACTAGTCATACAGACCACGCTAGTGTCAGTCGCTGACAATTGACAAAGCGATTCACGCGTCGGTAACTGTCACGTAGCTCACAGGTAGGCTGAGAGGGAAGAAAACCCCCGAAAGGACGCTCTTTGACCGCGCCCGCACCCGGCCTGGACGACCCGGGTCTGAAGACTCCCGGCCTGGACGACCCCGGCCCGCGCGATCCCGCCCCGCGCGCACCCGCCGCCGCGTCCCCGCCCGGGCTGCGCGAGCGCAAGAAGCGGCGCACCCGCGACGCGCTGATCCGCGAGGCCCTGGAACTCTTCACGACCCAGGGATACGAGCGGACCACCGTCGACGAGATCGCCGACGCCGTCGAGGTCTCCCAGCGCACCTTCTTCCGGTACTTCGCCTCCAAGGAAGAGGTCGCCTTCGCCGTCCAGCGGATGGTCGAGGAACGCTTCGTCCACGCCCTCGCGCAGCGCCCGCCGCAGGAGGGTCCCTTCGACGCGATGCGGAACGCGGTGCTGTGCGCGTGGGACACCATCGGTGAGGCGATCGCCGAGGTCGTCCCCGTCGAGCTGCACCTGCGCACCTTCCGGATGATCGAGTCCACTCCCGCGCTGCTCGCCGCCCATCTGCGCCGGTCCGCCGAGATGGAGGAGACCATCTCCCGGATCGTCGCCGACCGCGAGGGCCTCGACGTCGACGAGGACCCGCGTCCGAGGATCGCGGTGGCCACCTTCAGTGCCGCGATGCGCGTCACCGCCCAGATGTGGGGCCGGGGTACGGACCAGAGCCTGGCCGCCATCCGGGAACTCACCGAGCGGTACCTCGACCACCTGAACCCGGCCCTGGCGCTCCGCTGGCGGGACGGCTCCACCACCTGACCCGGCGGCACCCGGGTCCTCCGGAACGACGGCGGGCGGGCGGCGGGAGGACCGG
>NZ_JAPSIW010000143.1 GCF_031178505.1 Streptomyces sp.
CAGGGCTTCGCCCGCTGGCTCGTCCAGGGACTGGGCGTCTCCCAGGTGTCCCAGGAGGAGGTCGAGGGCCTTTTCGGACGGCCGGGCCAGGCCCTCCAGCGCACCACCGCCTTCGGTCTCGCCGCGCTCGCCGCCTTCGGCATCACCTTCGGCTCCGCCGTCCAGACCGGGTACGAACGGGTCTGGGACCTCCCCACGGCCCGCTGGCACACCATGTGGCGTCACGTCGTCTGGCTCGCCGTCCTCGTCGCCGCGCTGCTCCTCTTCGTCGCCTTCCCCGCACCCTCGAACGCCCCCGCCGCCGTCACCGCCCTCGTCGCCCTCGGCGACCTCACCGGCACCTTCGCGTTCTTCTGGTGGTCCCAGCGCTTCCTCCTCTGCGGCCGCATCCGCTGGCGGGCCCTCGCCCCCGGCGCCGCCCTCACCGCCTGCGGACTGCTCGGCCTGCGCGTCTTCTCCCAGCTGGTGTTCTCCCCGCTCATCGCCTCCAACGCCGTGACGTTCGGCCAGTTCGGCACCGTGCTCGTCCTCCAGTCCTGGCTCGTCGGCGTCGGCTTCGTCGTCTACGGGGGCGCCCTCGCCGGCCGCCTCGTCCACGAGCACCGCGTCCGCCGCCGCCTCGACCGCCCAGGACCGCCGCCCGGGAACTGACGCACCGACGCGTCCGGTCCGGCAGCGCGGGCGGCCAGGGGGCCCGGACACACCCCGCTCACTGGTCCCGGCGCCGCACCACCAGCGCCGTCACGACCGCCGCGGCCGCCGGCCACATCCCGTACACCAGCCACGCCCCGCCCGTGCTCCACGGGTAGGGGACCGCCTCCGCGGGGCCCGCCGCGACCAGCCGCTCCCAGGCCCGCAGCGGGGTCGTGTGCGCGAGCACCGCCGTGAGACGCCGCCGCTCGCCCAGCGCCATGGGCAGGAACAGCAGCAGCACCACCGCCGCGACCACCGACAGCGACCCGCGCCGCACCACGGCCGCGAGCGCCATCCCGGTCACCGCGCAGACCGGTGCCAGCAGCGCCGACGCCACGACGACCCGCAGCGCCCCGGGATGCGCGAGCGGCACCCCCGCGCCCCGTACCGCCAGCACCGCCTGCGTCAGCCAGAACGACAGCCCCGCGACCGCCGCCCCGAACAGGGTCTGCACGGCCGCCACGACCAGGACCTTCGCGGACATCACCGCCCCCCGCGCCGGCACCGCGGCGAAGGTCGTGCGGATCGACCCGGCGGCGTACTCGCCGGTCACCGCCACCGCCCCCATGGCCGCCGCGCACAGCACCAGCACGGTGGCGGCGTTCCCCGTGAACGCGTCGCGCAGCGCCATGCCGTGGGCCACGAAATCCGCCCGGCCGGCCGGGCCGTACGCGTGCCAGTACCGGTAGTGGTCCCAGGCCGTCCCCACGTTGAACGCCACCACGGCCACCATCGCGGCCGGCAGCGCCCAGAACGTGGACCGCAGGGACCACAGCCTCAGCCACTCGGCGGCGAGCAGGTCACGGAACCGGGCCCGCGGCTCCCGCGCGGGCAGGACGGCCCCGGTCATCGGGGGTCTCCCGCCGGGTACTCGACACTGCCGGCGGTGAGTTCCATGAACGCCTCCTCCAGGGACGCGGTCCGCGTCGTCAGCTCGTGCAGCGGCACCCGGTGACGCAGCGCCAGTTCCCCGATACGCGCGGCCGGCAGTCCGGAGACCGTCAGCCGTCCGGCCTCCTCCACGACGACGGCCCCCGCGGCGAGCAGAGGACCGGCAAGGGCCGCCGGATCGGACGTCCCGACCAGCACGTCCGGGCCGCCCGCCCGTCCGGCGAACGCGGCCAGGCTCTCCGCCGCGATCAGCCGCCCCCGCCCGATCACCACCAGCTCGTCCGCCGTGTGCTCCATCTCCGTCATCAGATGGCTGGAGACGAAGACCGTACGGCCCTCGTCCGCCAGCCGCCGGAACAGCCCCCGCACCCACCGCACGCCCTCCGGGTCGAGACCGTTGAGCGGTTCGTCGAACAGCAGCACCGGCGGATCACCGAGAAGTGCCCCCGCGATCCCGAGCCGTTGCCGCATGCCCAGCGAGAAGCCGCCGATCCGGCGCCGTGCCGCGTCCGCCAGGCCCACCTCCTCCAGGACGGCGTCGACCCGGGCGAGCGGCAGCCTGTTGCCCCGGGCGAGCACCGCGAGATGCGCCCGCGCGGTCAGACCGCCGTGCGCGTCCCCGGCGTCCAGGAGCGCCCCGACGTGCCGCAGCCCCCGAGAGCGCTCCGCGAAGGGCCGCCCGCCGACCGTGACGGAGCCGCTCGTCGGGGCGTGCAGCCCGAGGATCATGCGCAGCGTCGTGCTCTTGCCCGCCCCGTTGGGCCCCAGGAAGCCGGTGACCCGGCCCGGCCGGACCGTGAAGGTGAGCGTCCGGACGGCGGTTCTGCCGCCGTACCGCTTGGTGAGTTCCCTGACATCGATCATGACCACCACGGTGCCGCCCGCGGCCCGGCGGGACATCGGACCGGCGCGGACAATCCGTCAGCCGCCGTGTCACCCCCGGTCGTACATCCCCGGTCCGACGACCGCGGGCCCCGGGGCCCCTACGATCGCGGCATGTCTGTCACCCCGTCGGCCCCGTACCTCAGGAGGATCACCCCGGCCGGGTGGGCGGTGACGGCCTGGCTCGCCGGGCTGGCCTTCACCTTCCTCCTCCGCGTACGTCTGCCCGGCCAGGAGCGGGCGGACATCCTGGCCGGTGTGGCGTTCCTCCGCTGGGACGGCCTCACCCTGCTGGCCCTCGCCACCGCCCTCGCCGTCCGGGGCGGCGCGCTGCTGGCCCGCCGTCCGGCCGCCGCACTCCGCCACCTCCTCGCCGCCGCCGTCGTGGGCACCACGCCCCTGTCCGTCACCGCCATCCCCCTCGCCCAGTACCTGGCCGTCGACGTGGCGCTGTACGTCGTCGCCGCCTCCCGGCCGGCCCGCGAGGCGAACCGGGCCCTGCTGCTGGCCCTCGGTGTCCTCGTGGCGTACCTCGCCGTCCGGCTCCTCTCCGGCTGGAGCGTGGGCACCACCGGCGCGCTGGCCGTGGGGCTCACCGCCGCCGTCGCCTGGCTGCTCGGCCGCTTCGAGCGGCAGAGCCGTACGCACGCGGAGGAGACCCGCGTCCAGGCTGCCGAACGCGCCGCCGAACGGGCCGTCGCCGCCGAGCGCCTCCGCGTCGCCCGCGAGATGCACGACACGGTCGCCCACAGCATCGGCATCGTCGCCCTCCAGGCCGGCGCCGCCCGCCGGGTCATCACGACGCAACCCGACGCGGCCCGCCAGGCCCTCGCCGAGATCGAGACCGCGAGCCGGGACACCCTGGCGGGTCTGCGCCGGATGGTCGGCGCCCTGCGCACCCCGGACACCGGACCGGAACCTCCCGCGTCCGGCGAGCCGCACGGCGCGGGACACCCGGGGCTGCCCGACATGCCCGGGCTGGCGGCGCTCGACCGGCTCACCGCGCTCACCGCCGCCGCGGGCGTCCACGTCGCCGTCCGCCGCACCGGCGCCTCTCGCCCCCTGCCCCCCGACCTCGACCTCTCGGCCTTCCGCCTCGTCCAGGAGGCCGTCACCAACGTCGTACGCCACTCGGGCGCGGACTCCTGCACGGTCACCGTCGACCACCGGGACCCCGCGTCCCTCACCGTCACCGTCGAGGACCCCGGGCCGCGCCCAGGCCACGAGCGCGCCCGCACCGGCGGAGGCTCCGGCCACGGCCTGATCGGCATGCGCGAGCGCGTCGGCCTGCTGCACGGACGGTTCGAGGCGGGCCCCCGCCCCACCGGTGGATTCCGCGTCACGGCCCGACTGCCGGTGCCCTCACCCTCCACCTCACCTTCACCCCCGCCCGCCACCCCGCGCCCCGGAGCCACCACACCATGAGCCCCGCCACCCCCGCACCACCCGCCACCCCCACGTCCGGCACCGGGGACACGTCCCCGATCCGCGTCGTCCTCGCCGACGACCAGCCCCTCGTCCGCACCGCGCTCCGCATGGTCATCGCCGACACCTCCGACCTCCTCGTGGTCGGGGAGGCCGCCGACGGGGCCGAAGCCGTCCGGCTCACCGAGGAGACCGGCGCCGACATCGTGCTCATGGACCTCCGCATGCCCGGCACCGACGGCATCGAGGCCACCCGCCGCGTCACCGCGGGCCCGAGCGGCGCCCGGGTCGTCGTCCTGACCACCTTCGACGACGACGAGCACCTCTACGGGGCGCTGCACGCCGGAGCCTCCGGCTTCCTCGTCAAGGACATGGCCCTCGACGACATCCTCGCCGCCGTCCGGATCGTCGCCTCGGGCGACGCGCTCCTCGCCCCCGGGGTCACCCGCCGCCTCATCGAGGACTTCGCCGGCCGCCCCCGCCGGCCCGCCACCGCGCCCCGCCGGGGGCCCGCCGGCGTCACCGACCGCGAACGCGAGGTCCTCACCCTCGTCGGCCGCGGCCTGTCCAACACCGAGATCGCCCAGGAGCTCCACCTCAGCGTCGCCACGGCCAAGACCTACCTCACCCGGCTCCTGTCCAAGCTCGGCGCCCGCGACCGCGTGCACCTCGTCATCCTCGCCTACGAGACCGGGCTCGTCTCCGCGGACTGACCGGCCCCGCCCCGTACCGCCCCGGCGGACTCACACGATCCGGTGATCCACTCCGGAGCGGCCGGACGGCCCGCCCCCGACCGCTTGGATGGAGGAGCCCCATCGGCCCGTCGAGAGAGAGCCGCCCATGACGCACACCTGGCTGCCGCCCGCCGAGTACGTCGAGACCCTGCCGAGAGCGACGGCCTACGCCTGCCTGTACTTCACGGACACGGCGGGGCGCCCCTTCCAGCTGCGCGCCGGCTACGGAGCCGAGTCCGGCCGCTGGCAGTGGCCCGGAGGCAACATGGACCCGGGGGAGACCCCCTGGCAGACCGCGCTGCGCGAGTGCCGGGAGGAGACCGGGATCGTCTTCACCGGTCCGCCTCGCCTCCTCGGCGCCGACTTCACCACCGACCGCGGCGCCGCCTGGCCGGCGAACCACATCGGATTCGTCTTCGACGGCGGCGAACTGACCGACGATCAGATCGCCGGGGTCGTCCTCGACCCCGGCGAGCACAGCGAGTACCGGGTGCGGACCCTGGAGGAGTGGGCACGCGAGATGGACCCCGGCGCGTTCCGCCGCCTCGCCGCGATCGACCGCGCCCGCAGGACCGGGACGACCGTGTACGTGGAGTCCGGCCCCGCCGGCGCCTGATCGGCGGCCCTCCGGGATTGGGACATCGCCGCCCCGGTGTCGCGGGCGCGCCGCCGGGGCGGACGCGGTACACATCGGACATGTGCTGGAGTGCGGCGGCGGACCTCTGGGCCGGCCTCGGGATCGGAACGGCGGGGGTGGTGGCCCTGGCCTCGGTGCGCCGCCCGGGCGACGCACCGCTCGCGGCCCTGCCCCTGCTCCTCGGCGCCCACCAGGTCGTGGAGGCCGCCGTGTGGCGCGGCGGCGGGGGAGCCGGCCCGGCCACCCTGCTCTGGGCGGTGATCGCCCTGCCCCTGCTGCCGCTCTGGCTCCCGCTCGGTGTCCTCGCGGCCGCCCGCCCCGCCGACCGGCCACGCCTGTACGCGCCGCTCGCCGCCGGACTCGGGACCGCCGCGTTCCTCGCCCACCGGCTCGCCACCGCCCCCGTCACCGCCGAGATCCAGGGTCGCACCGTCGGATACGCGGTCGGCCTGCCGAACGCCCCCGTGGTCCTCGCCGGCTACCTCTTCGCGACCGTCGGCGCCCTGCTCCTCGCCCGCGACCGTCGGCTGCGCCTCCTCGGCCTCGCCACCGGCGCGGGCGCCGCGCTCTGCGCGCTGCTGTGGCGCACGGCGTTCGTCTCCACCTGGTGCGCCCTGGCCGCCCTCGCCTCGCTGCTGCTCCTCAGCTGGATCCGTGGCCGGCGAACCGTAACTCCCCGGCCGCTCAGCAGTTGACCAGGGCATGAAGAAGCGCAGCATGCTCGCCATCGCCTCCCTCGCCGCAGGCGTCGTCACCGCCCTCGTCACCCCGCCGCCGCAGGCCGACGCCGCCGAAGCACCCCTCGGGGGCGTCACCGGACTGCTCCAGGAGGACCAGGCCGTCGACACCGTCGTCCACGAGGCCGGCCAGGCCGCCGAGGGCGCCCTGGACCAGCAGCGGGGCGGCGGGCTGCTCTGATCCGACGGGCCGGATCCGGTCGCGGGTGCCCCGCCCCTCCCCGGGCGGCGGGGCACCCGCGACCTGACACGGCGGGAGGCAGCCCGTGCGCGTGCGGCGCGGGGGTAATGACAGGATGTCCCCATGAGCAACAACAACGTGTTCTTCGACATCACCATCAACGACGAGCCGGCCGGCCGGATCGTCTTCAAGCTGTTCGACGACGTCGTCCCGAAGACGGCGCGCAACTTCCGTGAGCTCGCCACCGGCGAGCACGGCTTCGGCTACGCGGGCTCCCCGTTCCACCGCGTCATCCCGCAGTTCATGCTGCAGGGCGGTGACTTCACCAACGGCAACGGCACCGGCGGCAAGAGCATCTACGGCGAGAAGTTCGCCGACGAGAACTTCACGCTGAAGCACGACCGCCCGTACCTGCTGTCGATGGCGAACGCGGGCCGCAACACCAACGGTTCGCAGTTCTTCGTCACCACGGTCGTCACCAGCTGGCTCGACGGCAAGCACGTCGTCTTCGGCGAGGTCGTCGAGGGCCAGGACCTGGTCAAGAAGATCGAGTCCCTCGGCTCCCAGTCCGGCCGCACCAGCGCCAGCGTCAAGGTCGCCGCGTCCGGCGTCGTCGAGGGCTGAGCCCTCTCCCCGCCGGCCGGGGCCGGGCGCGCCGTCCGCGACGCGCACCCGCCCCGGCCGGGACCCGGCGCCCGGCTCGTCGCGGCGGCTCAGCCCTGCTCGCCGTACCGGCGCTCGAACTTCGCGATCCGGCCCTCCGTGTCGACGGTCCGCGCCTTGCCCGTGTAGAACGGGTGGCTCTCCGACGAGATCTCCACGTCGATCACCGGATACGTGTTCCCGTCGTCCCACTCGATGGTGGTGTCGCTGGTGGCCGTCGACCGCGTCAGAAACGCGTACCCCGCCGAGCGGTCCCGGAAGACCACCGGCCGGTACTCGGGCTGCTTGTCCTGCTGCACGTGTCCTCCTCCGGGCTGACGCCCTGACTCCTCCGGCCTGACCGACAGGCCACCCCCAGCCTCGCCGCGCCCGGCCGGGGCGACCAGCGCCACGCGACCGACCGGGTGACACGCCGCGCGAACGTCCCGGGCCACCCCTTTGACTGTGCGCGACCGGGGCGCCACACTCGGTCGTCGGGTGCCGCCGAGAGGACGCGGGCCCCTTCCCAGGCCTCCAGGGGGCGCGATGACCGGCAGGGTTCTTCCGTACGAGGTGCACGGCGAGGGTCCGGGGCGCGCCCTCGTGCTCCACAACTGGTTCGGCGACCGCACCAGCTTCGCCCCGCTCCGCGACCACCTCGACGGGGGCGCCGGACAGTACGCCTTCCTCGACTGCCGTGGCTACGGCGAGGCCCGCGACACCCCCGGCGACTACACGATGGAGGAGGTCGCCGCCGACGCCCTCGCCGTCGCCGACGACCTGGGCTGGGACTCCTTCACCGTCATCGGCCACTCCATGGGCGCGAAGGCCGCCCAGGTGATGCTCCTCGACGCACCCGGCCGCGTCCGGTCCCTCGTGGGCATCTCGCCGGTCTCCGCCGCGGGCTTCCCGCTGGACGCCGAGACCTGGGAACTCTTCGCCGGAGCCGCCGCCGAGCCCGCGAACCGTCGCGCCATCATCGACCGCACCACCGGCGGACGGTACGACGACGCCTGGCTGGGCACGCGCGTCGAACGGTCCCTGAACCGCTCCTCGGCCACCGCCTTCCGTGCCTATCTGGACTCCTGGGCCCGCGCCGACTTCCACGAGCGCGTCCGTGACAACCCGGTGCCCGTCCTGCTCGTCGTGGGCGCTCACGACCCCGCCCTCGGCGCGGAGGCGATGGAGGCCACCTGGCTGCGCTGGTACCCCAACGCCCGCCTCCACGTCCTCGAGGACGCGGGTCACTACGCGCCCGAGGAGACTCCGGAAGCCCTCGCCGAGGCCATCGAGGCCTTCCTCGCCGCCTGACCGGCCTCCCGCCGCCCCTGGGGATGCGGGAGCCGGTGGGGACGTGCCTACGCTGGAGTACGGGCGGGGGACGCCGACCCGGCCCCGCCCGCAGCCGTGGCGCACGCGGACGGCGGAAGGCGGAAGGCGGCCGAGCATGTACTTCACGGACCGGACCGACGCGGGCCGGCGGCTCGCCGCCCGCCTCGGCCACCTCGCGGCCCCCGACGTCACCGTCCTCGGCCTGCCCCGGGGCGGGGTGCCGGTGGCCGCCGAGGTCGCCGACGCCCTCGGCGCACCGCTCGACCTCTGCGTGGTACGGAAGCTGGGCTTGCCGCA
The DNA here is from genome assembly GCF_031178505.1 of Streptomyces sp. Taxonomy (GTDB): domain Bacteria; phylum Actinomycetota; class Actinomycetes; order Streptomycetales; family Streptomycetaceae; genus Streptomyces; species Streptomyces gulbargensis. The sequence goes on from NZ_JAPSIW010000143.1 coordinate 8,452, forward strand.
CCGGCCCGAGGTCGCGATGGGCGCCCTCGGTGAGGGCGGCGTCAGGGTCCTGAACGACCAGGTGCTCCGTGACGCCAGGGTGGGCCCGAGCGACCTCGCGGTGGTGGAGGAGCGCGAGCGCGCCGAGCTGGAGCGGCGCGCGCGCCGCTACCGGGGCGGGCACCGGCCCGTGCCGCTCGACGGCAGGACGGTTCTCGTGGTCGACGACGGGCTCGCGACCGGGGCCACCGCGCTCGCGGCCTGCCGGGTCGTCCGAGCCCGGGGCGCGGCGCGGATCGTGTTCGCCGTCCCGGTCGCCCCGCGCGGCTGGACCACCCGCCTCGGCGGGGAGGCGGACGAGACCGTCTGCGTCCACACGCCCGACGGGTTCACCGCGGTCGGCCAGTTCTACGAGGACTTCTCCCCGACCTCCGACGAGGAGGTCGTCGCCCGGCTCGCGCGCAACCGGGCGGTGCACGGGCCCGTCGTCCAGGAGTCGGACGTCAGGATCCCGCTGCCGGAGGGCGGGGGCACCCTCGCCGGGCGGCTGGCCGTCCCGGAGGACGCGCGCGGCATCGTCGTGTTCGCCCACGGCAGCGGCAGCGGCCGGCACAGCTCCCGCAACCGGGCGGTGGCCGGGGCCCTGAACCGGGCGGGGCTCGGCACGCTCCTCTTCGATCTGCTCACGGAGGAGGAGGCGGCCGACCGGCGGCTCGTCTTCGATACCCCGATGCTCGCCGGACGCCTGTCCAGGGCCACGGAGTGGCTCGCGGCGGAGCCGGCGGCCCTGGGGCTGCCGCTCGGCTGGTTCGGCGCGAGCACGGGAGCGGCCGCCGCCCTGTGGGCGGCGGCCGAGCCGGGCGTCGGGGCCGGGGCCCGGCCCGTGGCGATCGTCTCGCGCGGGGGCCGGCCCGACCTGGCCCACGAACGGCTGGCCCGGGTCGACGTCCCCACCCTGCTGGTGGTGGGCGGACGCGACACGCTCGTCCTGGACCTCAACCGCACGGTGCGGACGATGCTGCGCTGCGAGAACCGGCTGGAGGTCGTGCCCGGCGCCACCCACCTCTTCGAGGAGCCGGGTGCCCTGGAGGAGGTGGCGGAGCTCGCCACCTCCTGGTTCACCGGGCACTTCGGACGGCGGACAGGCCCTTCGGTCAGTACGGGCCGTTGACGTTGTCGATCGAGCCGTAGCGGTCCGCCGCGTAGTTGCAGGCGGCCGTGATGTTCGCGACCGGGTCGAAGAGGTCCATGGACGTGCCCGGCACGTGGTAGGCCATGAAGGTCGGCTCGATGACCTGGAGCAGGCCCTTCGACGGGGTGCCGGCCGCGGCGTTGGAGTCCCACAGGTTGATGGCCCGCGGATTGCCGGAGGACTCGCGCATCACATTGCGCAGGATGCCGTCGTACGAACCGGGGATGCCGTACCGGGCCATGACGTCGAGCGACTCGCGGATCCAGCCGTCCAGGTTGTCGGCGTAGCCCGTCGGGGCGGCCTGGGCGGCAGGGGCCGCGGCGGGAGCGGCGGCCGGAGTCGCGGCGGCACCGGAGGTGCCGGGAGCCGAGCGCCGCTCACCGCGGCTCGCCCGCTCGGTGGCACCGGCCGGGGACTTCGCCGCGGGAGCCTTCGCGGAATCCCGACGAATCGTCAGTTCAAGTCCGGGGTGAATGAGTGACGGATTGTCACCCACTACGGTCCGGTTGACCCGGTAAAGGGCCTTCCAACCGCCTTGAATTCCCTTCTCCCGCGCGATGCCGGAAAGGGAGTCGCCCTTCACGACGGTATAGGTGCGGGTCGCGGCGGGAGCGGCGGGAAGCGTGGCGGGGGCGGCCGCGGCCGGCCGGGCGGAAGGCGCGGCCGGGAGCGCGTGGGCGGCGGTCTCCGGGGCCCCGGAGACCGGCTGGGCGCCGGCCGAGGCGGGCACGACCAGCGGCAGGGCCAGTGCCGCGCCGCCCGAACCGGCGAGGGCGAGACCACGGGGGACGGTGCGGCGCCGAGGGCGGCGGTGCTTACCGTGTGCAGGCATGACGGGTTCCTCTCCGGCGCCTGCGGGGTGAGCTGTCGGGTTCGGACGGGAGGTGTCCGGCCGCGCGCACGCGGCTTCACCCCGAGCCGCTCCGGCAGATCCGGACCGGCGTGTTCGTGGGTCCCCCGCTCCTGCCGGCGGGTGAAAAGGGAGGTTTTCAGGCGGTGGCAGGATTCGGCGGTCCGCCTGAATGGGGGTGACCGTAGGCCAGAAAGGGGGCCGGGAACAAGGTGTCGCGTCCCGTATGCGCGGAAAAGAACTTCCCGGAATTCACGCATTCAAGATCCCCTTTCCCGGCGGTCGGCCGAACGGCCTTGTGGCGCAGGGGTCGGCGGCCCCCGACGCCCGATCGGGCGGGCCGGGAAGTGAAACGCGTCACCCGGAACGCAATGTCCGAATATGCGCTGTAATTCCGATCGAAAAGGAAGAGGGTGGAATGCCCCCACTCCGGACGGCGCGAAAGGGGTGGATGGGCGCCACGCCCACGAATGGCACAAATGTCGCGAAGTCGACATTTGTGATGAAGGATGAGGTCCTCCGTCCCCGGGAGCCGCCCATGTCCTCCGCCCCTTCCCTCCTCGGCCCCGACGCCCTGGACCGCGAGGCCGCCGCGCTGTACGAGAGCGCGACCTGGCGGCGGATCGTCGAGAACTGGCACACCCCCGCACCCGCTCGCCCCGGCGAGGACGCGGGCCGGGGGGAGGAGCCGGGGGACTGGCGCGCCCTCCTGTCCGTCCCCGTGGACCGGCTCGTCGCCGAGGCGCTCGACGCGCTGCCACCCGCCCTGCCCGCCGAGCGCCGGCTCCCCGGCCGGATCGGAGCCGCGCTCCCGGACCGCCTGCACGTGTGGCGCCGGATCGGTCAGGCCGATCTGCGCCCCTCGGTGCACCTCGGCTACGCCCGTCAGGTCCTGGAGGAATGGGGCTGGCAGAACGCTCCGTACAGGCTCCGCGACGCCCGGGGTGCCCGCTGCGTCTGCGGCGCCCTGCTCGCCGCCCACCGCCTGGGCTACGGCAGCGCCGACACCATGAACCACGCCGCCGCCTGGATCGTCACCGAGCTGCGCGCCCGGGGCTGGAACGGACTGATCGGCCCCTGGAACCGCGCCCCCGGCCGGACCGCCTCCGACGCCCTGGCCCTCCTGGACGCAACGGCCCGCCGGGCCGCCCGCGCCGGCCACTGAACGGCC
>NZ_JAPSIW010000828.1 GCF_031178505.1 Streptomyces sp.
CGTGCACGGCGCGAAGATCCTCCAGGTCGACGGCAACTTCGACGACTGCCTGACGCTGGCCCGCTCGCTCTCCGAGAACTACCCGGTGGCGCTGGTCAATTCGGTCAACCCGGTCCGCATCGAGGGCCAGAAGACCGCCGCGTTCGAGATCGTGGACATGCTCGGTGACGCTCCCGACATCCACGTCCTGCCCGTGGGCAACGCCGGCAACATCACGGCGTACTGGAAGGGGTACACCGAGTACGCCGCCGACGGCCTGGCCGGGCGCCGGCCACGCATGTGGGGCTTCCAGGCCTCCGGTTCCGCGCCGCTCGTGCGCGGCGAGGTCGTCAAGGACCCGTCGACCATCGCCACCGCGATCCGCATCGGCAACCCGGCCTCCTGGGACCACGCGATCGCCGCGCGCGACGCCTCCGGCGGCTTCATCGACGAGGTGACGGACCGTGAGATCCTGCGCGCCTACCGGCTGTTGGCCGCGCAGGAGGGCGTCTTCGTGGAGCCCGCCTCGGCCGCCTCGGTCGCCGGTCTGCTGAAGGCCGCCGAGCAGGGCAAGGTCGACCCGGGCCAGCGGATCGTCTGCACCGTCACCGGCAACGGCCTGAAGGACCCCGACTGGGCCGTCGCCGGCGCGCCGCAGCCGGTCACCGTCCCGGTCGACGCCGCGGCCGCCGCCGAGCGCCTCGGCCTGGCCTGATTCCACCCCCCTCCCCCCGCTCCGGCCGGGGGAGGGGAACTGATCGAAACCCGATCAGGAACGTACATAGGCGCACAGGTTGGCCCGCGACACGCATCGTGCGCCTCCTGTGCGCCCTATGTCGCCACAGAACCTTCCTTCGATAGGCTGTACCGAACCCGCCCCGCCGCATATGCGCGGTGTCGTTGCCGTTGTCGCCCCCCAGGCCGAAACGGTCCCCCGGGTTCCCGTGTACTTCTCTTGAATTACCCGTTGTCGCAATCAAGGAGAGTCATCGAGCGATGGCCGGTCCAGCGTTCCGCGCCGCCGCCGTACGGGTGCGCGTCCCCGCCACCAGCGCCAACCTCGGCCCGGGCTTCGACGCCTTCGGTCTGTCGCTGGGGCTCTACGACGACGTGGTCGTCCGGGTCGCCGACTCCGGGCTGCACGTCGACATCGCCGGCGAGGGCGCCCAGACGCTCCCGCGCGACGAGAGCCACCTGCTCGTACGCTCCCTGCGCACGGCCTTCGACCTGCTCGGCGGACAGCCGCGCGGCCTCGAGGTCGTCTGCGCCAACCGCATCCCGCACGGCCGGGGCCTCGGCTCCTCCTCGGCCGCCATCTGCGCCGGCATCGTCGCCGCCCGCGCCGTGACCATAGGCGGCGACGCCAGGCTCGACGAGACCGCCCTGCTGGAGCTCGCCACCGAGATCGAGGGCCACCCCGACAACGTCGCCGCCTGTCTCCTCGGCGGTTTCACCCTCGCCTGGACCGAGGCCGGCGCCGCCCGGGCGATCAGGATGGACCCCTCGGATTCCATCGTTCCGGTGGTATTCGTCCCCGGAAAGCCGGTCCTGACCGAGACCGCCCGCGGACTGCTGCCGCGCACCGTCCCGCACGTGGACGCCGCCGCCAACGCGGGACGTGCCGCCCTCCTCGTCGAGGCCCTGACCCGCCGCCCCGAGCTGCTGCTCGCGGCCACCGAGGACCGGCTGCACCAGGAGTACCGGGCCCCGGCGATGCCCGAGAGCGTCGCCCTCGTGAACCGGCTGCGGGCGGACGGGGTCCCCGCGGTCATCTCCGGCGCGGGCCCCACGGTCCTCGCGCTGGCCGAACACGGGACGGCCGACAAGGTCGCCCTTCTCGCGGGCGAGGGATGGGCCGCCAACCGGCTCGACCTCGACGCGACGGGAGCGAGCGTGCTGCCGCTGGCGCCCTAGGGCGCGTCCGCGGATCGGCCGGGAGGACGGCGATCCGCGGGGTACGCCCTGGCAGGCGCGGTGTTCCGGACGCCGGGCGGCGACGGACACGGGATTGCCGGTGTTGGAGAGGGGGAATGTTTGTTGGAGCCGGTAGTGTTAACCTCAAGTCTGCACCCGACCTCTTTGTGGCGCGGTGCGCAGTGTCCCCTTAGGGACCAGCCATTCTTCCGGGAGCCTCCCCAACTGCCAGAGCAGCCCGCCTGAGCAGTTTCGAGCACGCTCCGGAACCGGCACGACACCCCTCGCTTCTCTCTGCCGAGGGCCGAGCAGGGGGCGCTCGGGCCGGACCCCAGCACGTTTTCTCTCTTCCGCCGTACCCGGCGGGACCACCGCCCCGGACACGGTCCACCAACCAGGACCCTGCCGGACAGCACAACCGGTCGCCGAGCCAGATGGCCGACGTCCGCTCCAGGGAAGGACCCTTCGTGAGCGACACCACCGATCTGATGGGCGTGACTGCCGACAACAGTGTCGACACCGCCGCGCCCGCCGCAGGTGCAGCCAGTGGCGGCACCGCACGGCGCCGCCGCTCCGGCACCGGCCTCGAGGGCATGGTCCTGGCCGAGCTGCAGCAGGTCGCGTCCGGCCTCGGCATCAGGGGCACCGCGCGGATGCGCAAGAGCCAGCTGATCGAGGTCATCAAGGAGGCGCAGGCCTCGGGCCCCGCCGCCAAGACCGCCGACGCCGCCGAGACCAAGCCGAAGCGTCGCGCCACCTCCAAGGCCCGTACGGGCGAGGCCGCCGAGACCGGCGCGCCGCAGGCGGAGAAGGCCGAGCCGGCCGTCGCCCAGCAGCAGATCGACATCCCGGGCCAGCCGGCGGCCGACGACGCCCCGGTGGGCGAGCGCCGCCGCCGCCGTGCCACCGCCCCCGCCGGTTCCCCGGAGGGCGAGGCCAAGGCCGAGGCCGTCCAGGCCGTCCGGACCGAGACCCGTACGGCGGAGGCCCGCACCGAGACCCGCGAGGCCAAGCCGGACACCCAGAACGCCGACGCCAAGGCCGAGGC
>NZ_JAPSIW010000144.1 GCF_031178505.1 Streptomyces sp.
GGCCGCTCAGCTCGACGTCCTCCCCGGTCCAGCGCCCGCCGCCCGCGGTGGCCAGTTGCAGCGGGCTCTCGTACCGCATGACCTCGTCGGCGGCGCTCGCGGCGAGTTCGGGTCGGGCGCGCAGCAGCGCGAGCTGGTCGGGGTGGCGCAGCAGGGTGAGGACGGCGCTCGCGGTGAAGGCCACCAGCGTCTCGTGGCCGGAGATGAAGACCAGGATGGCGTTGGCGTGGAGTTCGGCGCGGCTCATCAGGCCCTCGCGTTCGGCCGCGACGAGGGAGGAGAACAGGTCGTCGCGCGGGTCGGCGCGGCGCCGCTCGGCGAGGTCGCCGAGGTAGGCGTCGAAGGCCTCGAAGGCCTCCACGGCCCGTTCGATGGAGCCGGGGTCGGCGGGGATGTCGGCGGCCGGGGACATCGCCTGCCCCCAGTCCTTGAGGAGCGGCAGGTCGGCCCGGGGCACGCCGAGGAGGTCGCCGATGGCCTGGAGCGACACGGGGAAGGCCAGGTCGTCGACGACCTCCAGGCCGCCGCGGCGCAGCGCCTCGGCGAGGATCCGGTCGGCGCCCTCGCGGGCCTGGGCGAGGACCCCGTGGAGCCGGGGGGAGGCGAAGGGCCGCCGGGTGAGGTTGCGCAGCCGGGTGTGGTCGGGCGGGTCCTGGAAGAGGAGGGTGCGCTCCATGGAGCGCAGGGACTCGGGGACCATGACGGCGAGCAGTTCGGCCACCGGGTCCGGCGGCCGGAGCCCGAGGCGGGGGTCGGCGAGGACGGCGGCCGCGTCGGCGTGGTGACTGACCACGTAGGAGTCCAGGTAGTCCCAGTAGACGGGACCGCCGTGGTCGCGGACGCGCGCGTACTCGGGGTAGGGGTCGGCGCGGAACGCGTCCCGGTAGGGGTCGAAGTCCTTCAGGTGCGGGACGGCTCGGTCGCCGGTGAGGGGCTCGTGCTCGGTGGTCATGGGGTTCCTTCCGTGCCGGTCAGCTCCGCGAGGGCGTCGCCGGGCAGCCGGCCGAGCAGGGACAGCAGGTTGTCGGGGGCGAAGAACCGCTCGGCGGGCACGGTTCCGGCGATGACGCCGAAGAACCGGTCGGCCTCCTCGCGGTGTTCGGCGAGCACGCGGACCAGCTGGCGGGTCATGGGGTCGAACTCGAAGCTCGCCGCCTCGCAGGTGAAGTCGTAGAGGAGCGCGGAGGCGGCGTTGCGGGCGCGTTCGTACGCGGCCAGCGCCGTGTCCCAGTCGGCCGTACCGGAGCGGTGGGCAAGGATCGCCTCCGCGAGGAGTTCGGCGTCGCGCCAGGCGTCGCTGATGCCCTGTCCGGTGAGCGGGTCCTTGTGGTAGCCGGCGTCGCCGACGAGGGCCCAGCCGGGGCCGTAGGGGCGGCGGTAGAAGTTGTCGAGGGCGGCGCTGCCGCGGAACCGCTCGACCCGTTCGGCGCCCGCGAGTTCGGCGGCCAGGCTCGGCGCGGCCTCCTCGACGGCCTTGAGGTAGTGGCGTTCGATGTCGGAACGGTAGGTGGGGAAGAAGTCCCGCGGGCGCGCGGCCTGCACCAGGTAGGCGTCGTCGTGGGTGGGGATGACGCCGATCTGTTTGTCGCCCTCCAGGAACACCTCGTTGCGGTGACGGCGTCCGGCCGGCAGACCGCGCCAGTAGGTGTAGTAGACGACGGTCAGCGGCGGCCTGGCGTGGTACGCGGGGGCGCCGGCGAGCCGGGCGACGGTCGAGTCGCGCCCGTCCGCGCCGACGACGACCGGGGCGCGCAGGGTGCGGGGCGGGCCGCCCTCGCTCTGGTACCGGACGCCGGTGACCGTGCCGTCGTCGCTCCGCAGGAGGGAGCGGACGGTGCAGCGCTCGCGGACCTCCGCGCCGGCCTCGCGGGCGGCGTCGACCAGCAGGGCGTCGAGGACGGTACGGCGCGGGGCGAGGGCGAAGCCGATGTCGCCGTCCGGCGGGGCGAAGCCGCGGACCGCGGTGTCGCCGAACCACCACAGGGCCTCGGTGACCGGGGGGCAGCCCGTCGCGGTGAGCCGGTCGAGCAGTCCCCAGCGGGCGAGCCGGGCCAGGCCGCTCGGCTGGATGTAGTGCGTGGAGACGGTGTCGCGGGGGAACGCCGCCCGGTCCAGGACGACCACCCGGAGCCCCGAGCGGGCCAGGAGCATCGCCAGCGGGGACCCGGCGCAGCGGGCTCCGACGACTATCACGTCGTACATACGACCTCCGCGGGGGTTCTGGGGCGCGACCGCCCCGGTGCGGAGGCTCGGCGAGCGCGCGCGGGAGCGGCTCGGCGGGGGCCGGCGCCCCGGACAGCAAAGCCGCCGCTCCCCCGGCTCGCATCGCCCCAAGGGGGTGACCGGTCGGGCGGGCCCATCGGTCAGGCCCGGCAGCCGCTCCCTGCGGGGCGCAGATCCACCGCCCTGACGGCCCTGTGCGCGGGCGGGCGGGGAACGGCAGGTTGGGGCCGTCCGACCCGCGTCGGGACGTCCGGGGCCCGGTGGCCCCGGTGGAGCGCGCCGAACGCCACCACGAGGAGCGTGGGCCATGGCCCTGGACACCAGCAGGTTCGAGCAGATCCGGGAAGTCGCCGGCAGCCGCAGGGAGGAGGACGTGTTCGACTTCGCCCGGCGCCAGGAGGGCGGGATCGGGGGTCTTCTGGACGACATCTTCGCCAACATGCCCGAGGCGTTCCGCGCGGACCGGGCGAAGGGCCAGGAGGCGTCCTTCCAGTACGAGATCAGGACCCCGGACGGGGTGCACGAGTACTTCGTGAAGGTGGCCGACGGGACCTGCGAGACGGGCCGGGGCCGTACGGAGGCGCCGAAGCTGACGACCTCGGTCGCGCTGCCGGTGTTCCTGAAGCTGCTGACCGGGCGGCTCAACGGCATGCAGGCCTTCCTCGGCGGCAAGGTCAAGCTGTCCGGCAACACGCTGTACGCGGCGAAGCTGGAGCACTGGTTCGCCCGCCCGTCCTGACCGTCCCGCCGTCCGCCAGGACCGAAGCAGAGACCCGATCAGGAGGGCCACGATGAAGCTCGGCATCGCACTGCCCACGGTGGGGCCGCCCGGCCGGCGCCGCTACGTCCTCGAGGTCGCCACGGCCGCGGACCGGATGGGCTTCGACTCGGTGTGGGTGAGCAGCCACGTCGCGCTGCCCCGCCGGCGGGAGAGCACCTGTCTGTATCCGCGCGCGAAGACGGCGGACGCCTACAACTGGGGCGTCGCCTGGCTGGAGCCCATCGCCGTGATGGGCCTGGTCGCCGGCGCCACCGAACGCGTCCGGATCGGCACGCACGTGCTGGCCCTGCCGTACCGCAACCCGGTGATCCTCGCCTCCGAACTGGCCTCGCTGGACCAGCTGTCGCTGGGCCGGATCGTGCTCGGCGCCGGTATCGGCTGGATGGACGAGGAGTTCCGCACCGTCGGGGTGCCGCGCCGTGAGCGGGGCGTGCGCACCGACGAGGCGATCGAGGTGATGCGGACGCTGTGGGGGTCGCGCAGGCCGACCTCCTTCCACGGCCGCTTCACCGATTTCGACGACATGTGGCTGGCGTCCCGGCCGCACACCGAGAAGGGCCCGCCGGTGTACGTCGGCGGCAACACCGATGCCGCGCTTCGGCGGGTGGCCCGCCTCGGTGAGGGCTGGCTGGCCCACGAGCTGTACCCGGAGGAGATCCCGCCGGCCCGGGAGACGCTCGCCCGGTTCGCCGAGGAGGCCGGGCGCGACCCCGGGGAGATCGAGCTGACCGTACGCCGGGCGCTCGTCCCGCCGTTCGAGGTCATGGACTTCATGTCGGACCGGGTCAGCATCCGCGGCACGGCCGAGGAGGTGGCCGAGCAGCTGGACGCGTACCGCAGGGTCGGTGTCTCGCTGACCGTGCTGGACCTGTCGATGCGCCCCGCCGAGATCGTCGAGGCCATGGAGTGGCTGGTCAAGGACGTCCTGCCGCTGCTGTGACCGGGCGGCGCCCGGCTCTCCCCGCCGTACCCCGCACATGACCGCACGTGACCGCACCGTCCCACCCGTCCCCGCACGCCTTACGGAGAGACAGATGACCGCCTCGGACCCGACCGTCACCACCCCGGACGAGCGCCGCGCGCAGATCAAGGACCTCGTCTGCGACATCCTGGAGATCGACCCGGCCGAACTCACCCCGACCAGCCTCTTCAAGGAGGAGCACGGCGCCGACTCGCTGCGCGCGATCGAGATCCTCGCCGCCCTGGAGCGCACCTTCGGCATCACGATCGAGCAGGCCGACATGAGTCGCATGGTCAACCTCGAAGGTGTCGAGGCGGTCGTGGACCAGGCGCTCGCGGCCCGGTGACCCGGATGCGCCCCGTGAGCCCGAACCGGGTCGTCATCACCGGTCTGGGCACCGTCACCAGCATCGGCATCGGCGTCGGCGCGTTCCTCTCGGGGCTGCGCACGGGCCGGAACGGTGCCCGTCCCATCACCGCCTTCGACACCACCGGCTTCGCCCACGCCAACGGCTGCGAGGTCACCGGCTTCGACCCGGCGGAGTGGATGAGCCGGGTCTCCCCCGAGGAGCTGGGGCGGGCCGCGCAGTTCTCGGTGGCCGCGGCCGTGATGGCGGTCCGCGACTCCGGGATGCCGCTCGGCGAACTGCGCGGGCGCCGCTCCCTGGTCTGCGTCGGCACCACCGACGGCGAGTCGGCGGACCTGGACCGGCTGGTCGAGAGCCAGCTCGCCGACGGCCCGGAGGGTCTGGACCCGGTGGTCGCCCGCCGGGTCTCGGCCGGCCGGCTGACGACGGCGATCGTCCGGGAACTCGGCCTGGTCGACGTCGAGGCGACGACCCTGGCCACGGCGTGCGCGGCCGGCAACTACGCGATCGGGCACGGTCTCGACGCGCTGCGCGGCGGTGACGCCGACGTGGCGCTGGTGGGCGGCGCGGACGCCATGTGCCGCAAGACGTTCACCGGGTTCTACCGGCTCGGCACCATCGCGCCCGAGGCCTGCCAGCCGTTCGACGTCAACCGCAAGGGCATCCTCACCGGTGAGGGCGCCGGGGTGCTGCTCCTGGAGACGCTGGACTCGGCGCTGGCGCGCGGTGCCAGGATCTACGCGGAGGTGCTCGGGTACGGACTGAACTGCGACGCCCACCACCCGGTGGCCCCGGACCGGGACAGCATCGCCCACTGCATGGAGCTGGCCCACGCCGGTGCGGGGGTGAAGCCGGAGGAGATCGACTTCATCTCGGCGCACGGCACCGGCACCCGGGCCAACGACGTCACGGAAGCGGCGGCGATCCGGCAGGTGTTCGGGGACCGTCCGCCGGCGACGATCTCCATCAAGGCGATGATCGGGCACACCATGGGCGCGGCGAGTTCGCTGGCGTCGGCGGCGTGCGCGCTCGCCCTCTCGGAGGGGTTCATCCCGCCGACGATCAACCACGTGGAGACCGACCCGGAGTGCGGTCTGGACTGCGTGCCGAACGTGCCGCGTCCGGCCCGGCTGCGCGTGGTGCAGAACAACGCCCTGGCGTTCGGCGGCAACAACGCGGTCCTGGTCCTCGGCCGGTACCCGGCCGACGAGCCCGGCGACGAGGCGGACGAGGCCGACGAGGGGGCCGGACGGGCCAGGGCCGGGACGGGGGCCGCCGGATGAACGTCCTCGTCACCGGCATGGGCGCGGTGAGCAGCGTCGGCGGCGACGCGCGGGCCACGTTCGCGGCGCTCGCCCAGGGGCGCAGCGGCCTCGCCGAACTGCGCGGTTTCGACCGGTCGAGGTTCCGGGCCCGGCACGCGTACGAGATCGACGACCGGCCGGCGCCCGGGACCGACGTGCCGCTGCGGGCCACCGGCTGGCTGCTCCGCGCGGTGGCGGAGGCGCTGGCCGACGCCGGTCTGGCCGGGGACCTCACGGGGGTGCCGGTGCTGGTCGGCACCACCCTGCGGGAGCTGCGGTCGGTGGAGCTGAACTGGTGCGAGGGCGCGCCGTTCGACGCGGCCCGGCTGCACTTCGGGACGGCGCTGCGCGAGCGGTTCGGCGCCGACCGGACGTACACGGTGGCCAACGCCTGCTCGGCGTCCCTGTACGCGCTGGGGCTCGGCACCGACCTGCTGGAGACGGGCGAGGCGGACACGGTGGTCGTCGCCGGGGTGGACACGATCACGGAGAGCACCTACGGGCTGCTCGACCGGGTCTACCGCGAGGCGCCCGAGTCGGTGCGGCCCTTCGACCGGGGGCGGCGCGGGATGCTCCAGGGAGACGGCGCCGCCGCCGTCGTGCTGCGGCGCGGCCCGGGGGCCCCGGCGGGCGCCCGGGCGTACGCCACGGTGCGCGGCGTGGGGCTCAACTGCGACGCGTACCACCCGTCGGCGCCCGACAGCGGGAGCATCGGCCGCGTCATGCGGGAGGCGCACCGGCGGGCCGGGATCAAGCCGGCCGACGTCGATCTGGTGCTGCTGCACGGCACCGGCACCCCGCTGAACGACGAGGCGGAGGCGCGCGCGCTCGGCGAGGTGTTCGCGGGCGTGCCGAGGCCGCCGCGGATGACGGCGGTCAAGTCGATGATCGGGCACACGGCGGGCGCCTCCGGGCTGCACAGCCTCATCACGGCCGTGCAGGCCCTGCACAGCGGTCGGGTGCCGCCGACGCTCGGTCTGGACGAGCCGATCGACGAGGTGGCGGGGTTCCGGCTGGCCCGCGAGCCGGTGACGGAGCGCGGCATGTCGCTGGCGCAGGTGGATTCCTTCGGGTTCGGCGGCCTCAACGCGGTGGCCGTGGTGGAGAAGGTGAGTTAGGTGCGCGCACGGGATGTGGTGATCACGGGGCTCGGTACGGCGGTGGCCGGGGCCGGGGGTCCTGAGACCCTGCTGCGCGGGCCGGTGGCGGGCGGGGACGATCCGGTGACGCGGCTGCGCGGCCCCGGGCTGCGCTACAAGGACCGGGCGACCAGGCTGGCGCTCTGCGCCGCGCGGGACGCCCTCGCGGACGCCGGGCTGCCGGAGGCCCTGGACGCGCCGGAGGGGACGGAGGGTGGGGGCGGCCCCCTCGTGGACGGGCTGCGGTTCGGGGTGGTCGTCAGCACCAACTGGGGGAACGTGGACACGGTCTGCGAGACCTCGGCGACCATCCACCGCGCCGGTTACACGGCCACCAGCCCGATGCTGCTGCCCAACACGGCGAGCAACGTGACCGCCTCCTGGGTGGCCATCACGCACGGCCTGCGCGGCGCCAACGTGACCCTGTGCAACGGGCCGACGTCCGGCCTGGACGCCGTCCACTGGGCCCGTACGCTCATCGCCGCCGGCCGCCTCGACCACGCCTTGGTGATCGGTGTCGAGCCGGTCAACGAGCCGGTCCGGCGGCTGGTCGGGACCGGCGGGCCCGGCCTGTTCGACGGAGCGGTCTCCCTGGTCGCCGAGGCGGCCCCGGCCGCCGCCGCACGCGGTGCGCGGCCCCTCGCCCGCGTCGGCCCGTACGCCCGGCGCGCGGACCCGGACGCCGCCGTCGCGGCCGTCCGCGCGGACGAACCGGCGGCCCCGGCCCGCTGGTACGTCCCCGAGGGGCGGCCCGCAGGCGGCGACACGGGGCCGGCGGGCCTCCCCGCCCACGACCTGTCCCTGCGCTGGGGGCGGAGTTCCGGCGCGCTCGGCGTCCTGCAGTGCGTCGCCGGGACGGCGGAGCTGGCCCGGACCGGGCAGGCGGCGGCGCTCGCCTCGGCCGGCGGCGAGGGGGACGACGGCGCGGCGGCCCTGCTGCTGCTCGCCGCCACGGCGGCGGGGGCCGGCGCGTGAACGGGCCCCGGGTCGCCCTGCTGCACGGCCTGGCCGGTACGACGGCGGTGTGGCGGGCCTGCCGCGCCGCCGCACCGGAGGGCAGCCGGTTCGTCCCGGTCGACATCAGCTGGCCCGCGCACGGCACGGCGGGCCCGCGGGCACCGGAGGAACCGGCGGAGCTGGTGGCCCGCGCGCTGCGGGCGACCCGCGCCCAGGTGGTCGTGGCGCACTCGTTCGCCGCGACGGCGCTCCTGGAGTACCTGGTCCGGGAGGAGCGGGCCGGGCCACCGCTGCTGGGGGCCGTGTGCGTCTCACCGTTCTACCGGGCGGAGCGGCGCGACTTCGACTGGGCCACGATCGACTACTACCTCACCCGGTTCCACCTGATCCTGGAGGAGGGCCTGGCCGTCACCTCCGGGGGCCGGCTGTCCGCGGCCACCCGCGCCTCGATGGCCCGGCGCGTGCGCGAACGCATCGGTCCCTACGGGTGGATGGACTTCTTCGGCGCGTACCTGCGCACCCCCGGCCTGCCGCTGGACCGGGTGCGGACCCCCGTCCTCGCCGTGACCGGCGCGGACGACCTCGCCGCACGCCCCTCGGACGCGGCGGCGCTCGTCCGGGCCCTGCCCGCCGGCCGGCTCCACGTGCTGCCCGGCTGCGGCCACTTCCCGATGGCCGAGCAGCCGGACCGCTTCACCGGTGTGCTCTCCGACTTCCTCGCCTCCCTGCCCGCCGCCCCTGTCGCTTCGCTGGAGATGACATGACCCAGATCCGTACGTCCGCGTCCCCCGCCGCCCCGGCCGGGGCGCCCGCGGGCTCGCCCGAGAGCGTCACCACGGTCCGGCTCAGGCCCCGCTACGAGGGCTCCAACATCTGTACGTGGATCGGCTTCAAACACGTCAACTACCTGGTCGAGGAAGCCGTCCTGGAACATCTGCGGCGCACCGGCCGGGCGGCCGGGCGGCTGTACGAGGAGCACGGGCTCTGCGTGGACATCGTGGACATCGACTCCCGCATCCTGTCCGCCACGCACATCGACGACAGCGTGACGGCGCGCGTGGTGGCGCAGGAGAAGCCCGTCGACGGCGAGCTGGCGCTCGGGGTCACCCTCCACGTGGACGGCCCGACGCCGGTCCGCACGGTGACGGCCAAGGTCCGGGTGGTGCTGCGGCTCGACCCGCGCGGCGGCGGCGCGGCGCCCGTGCCGGCCGACCTGGAGCCGTACACGGTGGAGCGGATCGACCGCGCCGGCCTCGCCCGGGTCCCGGCCGCCGCGGTGCCGCCGCGGATCGCGGACGGCGCGCCGGTCGGGGGCGGTGACACGGCCGAGCGGTTCCTGTGGGCGCTGACCGCCGACACCAACGCGTACGCCTGGAAGTGGCGGGTGCCGTACTTCTACTGCCACTTCACCGAGCGGCTCCAGATGTCCGGCTACCTGCGGCTGATGGAGGAGGCCGTCGACCTCTTCCTCGCCGACCGGGACATCTCGATCAAGCGGCTCCTGGACGAGCAGGACTGGATCCCGGTGGTGCCGCAGAACTCGGTGTCGATGCTGCGCGAGGTCGGCATGGAGGAGGACCTGTACACGGTCCTCACCGTCGAGAACGTCTTCAAGCGGCTCACCTACACCGCCCGGATGGACACCTACGTGCTGCGTGACGGCGTGCCGCTGCTGACGGCGACGGGCCGGATCACGCACGGCTACGCCCGCATCGAGAACCGCCGCGACTGGAGCCTCGTGGAGTTCGACGACCGGATGCTGCGCGGACTGAACGGGTGGCAGGTCTGATGGATCCGGTGATCGTCACCGGGGTCGGGGCCGTGACCTGTCACGGCCCCGGGGCGGACACCCTGTGGCGGGCGATGGCGGCGGGAGCCGTCCGCCCGCCCGACAAGCTGCCCGATCCGCACGCCCGGATGGACCTGCCGCTGATGTACCTGGCACCCGAGGACGGGCTGCCCCAGGCGCCCGGCCGGGCGGCGTCGTTCGCGGTGGCCGCGGCGCGCGAGGCGCTGTCCGTGGCGGGTCTCGACCCCGCCACGCTGCCGGCCTCCCGCACGGCCCTGGTCCTGGGCACCTGCATGGGCGGCACGGGCGAGGAGGAGCGGCGGCGCGACCGGGGCGGCGCGGACGGGGGCGCTCCCTGGACGCCGGGGTTCGACGTGGTCGGGCAGGTCGCGACCGCGCTCGGCCTGCCCGGGGCGCACACGAGCGTCTCCAACGCCTGCTCGGCCAGCGGGTTCGCGCTCGGCATGGCGGCCGATCTCATCCGGGCGGGCGAGGCCGACGTGGTGGTCGGTGGCGGCGCGGACGCCTACGCGCGGATCGCGCTCGGCGCGTTCAACCGGATGGGGGCCGTGGACCCGCTGGGCTGCCGCCCGTTCGCGGCGGACCGGGCGGGCACGGTCTTCGGGGAGGGCGCGGCCGTCCTCGTCCTGGAGTCGGCGGCGCACGCGGCCCGGCGGGGCGCCCGGCCGCTCGCGGAACTCGCCGAGTCCGGCTGGAGCTGCGACGCCCACCACCCGACCGCGCCGGAGCCTTCCGGGGCGCAGATCGTCCGCGCCATGCGGGAGTCCCTCGACCGCTCCGGGACGGCGCCGGACGCCGTCGGCTGCGTCGTCCCGCACGGCACCGGGACGCGGCTCAACGACCGGGTGGAGAGCGCCGCGCTGCGCGAGGTCTTCGCGGGTGGGGCCGGCCGTGAGGTGCCCGCCGTGTACAGCCTGAAGGCCCTCGTCGGGCACACCGGCGGGGCGGCGGCCGGCCTCGCGGCGGTCGCGGCCACGCTGATCGTGCGCCACGCCACGGTGCCGCCCAATGTGCCGGTGGGGCCCCAGGACCCCGAGTGCGGGGTACGGCTGCCGCAGTCGGCGGAGCCGCTCGCCGCGCCGGCGGTGCTCGTCAACGCGTACGCCTTCGGCGGCAACAACGCCTCGTTCCTCATCCGGGAGGCGGTCCCGTGCTGAGCCGCGACGAGGTGGTGGTGACCGGGGTGGGCCTGGTGACGCCCTGGCCCGATCCCGGTCGGCGGCTCGGGCCGGGGCGCCCGGGGCCCGAGGACGCCGAGTGGTTCGACGCGGGGAGGGAACTGGGGCCCCGGGGCCACAAGTACCTGCCGCCCGCCGCCCGTTACCTGCTGGCGGCGGGGCGCCGGGCGCTCACCGCGGCGGGCCTCCCGGCCGGCACGGAGGCGCCGGCGGCCGGCGCGGCCCACGGACCGCACCCGGGCCCGGTTCCGGTTCCGGTTCCGGTTCCGGACGAGCGGCGCGGGATGGTCCTCGCCACCAACAGCGGCCTGGCGCCCCTCTTCCGCGCGATGGACCGCACGGTCGTGGAGCACGGCGCCGACCGGCTCGGCCCGGCCACCGCCCCGTACTTCGCCGTCAACGTGCTCGCCGGCCGGCTGGCCTCCGAGCAGGCCCTCAAGGGCTTCGGCCTCACCCTCACGACACCCGCCGTCGGAGGCCTGGAGGCCGTCCTCGCCGCCACCCGGGCGCTGGCCGCCCGCCGCGCGGACCTGGTGCTCGTCTGCGCCGCCGAGGACCGGCCGCCGCCCGGCGAGCCCGGCGGCCGGTACGGGGAGGAGGGCGCCGTGGCCCTCGTCCTCGAACCCCGCGCGCTCGCCGAACGGCGCGGGGCCCCCGTCCTCGGGCGGTGCGCGGCCGTCACGGCGTACGTCCCGTCCACGGCCGCCGACGACGCGCCGGGCGGCACCGGCGAGCGGCGGCTCACCGACCTGCTCCGTGCCCTGGGCCAGGACCCGGGGCGTGCGCCGGCGCCGCTGCCGGTGCACGCGGTGCTCGACGCGTCCCGCCGTGGGCGCCGGGCCGCCCGGGTCCTCGAACGGCACGCCGGTGCCGGGGTGCGGACCGTAGCGGCGGGCGCGGGCTGTCTCACCCCGCT
>NZ_JAPSIW010000145.1 GCF_031178505.1 Streptomyces sp.
GGGGCCGGGCCGGGAGCGCCCCGAAGAACCGTTCCTGACACTCTTCCGGGCCGGGTGTAACACTTCGCGGCCCGTCGGCGCAGTAATGAGTGAGCCGACTGGTCATCGGCGGCGCGGCGAGCCGGGGTTCCCCCCGTACCTACGGCTCCGCGCACCCGGCGCGGGTGGGGCACGTTCCCCCGGTCCCACCCGCGCCCTCTCCTTTCCCGGGCCCCTCCGGTCCCCGCCCCGGGGACGTCACCAGTGGACGACGACCTTGTCGCCGACCTTCACCTGGTCGAAGAGGGCCGCGAGCTTCGCCCGGTCCCGGACGTTCACGCAGCCGTGCGAGGCCCCGCCGTAGCCGCGGGCGGCGAAGTCCGACGAGTAGTGCACCGCCTGGCCGCCGCTGAAGAACATCGCGTACGGCATGGGCGTGTGGTAGATCGTCGACGTCCATTCCCTGGCCTTCCAGCCCACGCTGAACGTGCCCTCGCGGGTCGGGGTGTTCTCCGAGCCGAAGCGGACGTCCATGGACGACACGACCCGGCCGTCGATCATCCAGGCCAGCGTCCGGCTCTCCTTGCTGATGCACAGCACCCGGCCCGTCATGCAGCGCGCGTCGGGGGTGTCCAGCTCGTTGGTCGTGGAGGGCTTCAGCTCGTCGGCCGTCGGCTCCTTCGAAACGGCGAGCAGCCGGTCCCAGGTCGCCGTGTCCACCGTGCCCGTCGACGGCAGCCCGCGCCTCTTCTGGAAGGCCTTCACGGACCCGGCGGTCATCGTCCCGTAGAAGCCCGTGGGCGCCCGGTCGAAGTGGTCGAGCTGCCGGAGCCGCGCCTGCAGCTCACGGACCTGCTCGCTCTCGTCCCCGTCGTCCATCAGGACCTTCGCGGCGGTGCCGGGAGTGGCGCCGGAGGACGAGGCGCCGGGCGAAGGGGCCGCGGGCGAAGAGGTCCCCGCCGGCGGGGCCGTCGACGGGCCCTTGGTGCCGCGCCCGGCGCCCCCCGCGCCGGGGCCCGCCGCCTGCGCCGTACAGCCGGCCGCCAGAACCACGGCCGAGGCCGCCAGGACCACTCTGCGCATGACGGAAGAACGCCTCATGAAAGCCCCCCGGAAGAACGAATGTCGTGTGTACGGAGGGATGTTCCCGGCACCCGCGCGGTTGCGCGCGTGACCGAAACGAGACGGGCATGCTGTGAGGAAGGTCCCAGCGTGCTGCTCTCCACCCGGCCGCACGCCCACGGCTACAGTCCGTCGCGAGGGTCGGTACCGCTCAGTAGTGGCTGAGGCGGCAGCATTCGCAGGTCTATCGGGAGGCACAGCACATGGCGCGCGAGTCGGAGTCGGGACTGCCCATCGAACCGGTCTACGGACCGGAGGCCCTGGAGGGCTGGGACCCCGCCGAGAAGCTGGGCGAGCCGGGCTCGTACCCCTTCACCCGCGGCGTCTACCCGAGCATGTACACGGGCCGCCCGTGGACCATGCGCCAGTACGCCGGTTTCGGCACCGCGGTGGAGTCCAACGCCCGCTACAAGCAGCTCATCGCGAACGGCACGATGGGCCTGTCCGTCGCCTTCGACCTGCCCACCCAGATGGGCCACGACTCCGACGCGCCCATCGCCCACGGCGAGGTCGGCAAGGTCGGCGTCGCCATCGACTCGATCGACGACATGCGCGTGCTGTTCGACGGGATCCCGCTGGACAAGGTCTCCACCTCGATGACCATCAACGCCCCCGCCGCCCTCCTGCTGGTCCTCTACCAACTCGTCGGCGAGGAGCAGGGCGTCCCGGCCGACCAGCTCACCGGCACCATCCAGAACGACGTGCTGAAGGAGTACATCGCCCGCGGCACGTACATCTTCCCGCCCAAGCCGTCCCTGCGGCTGATCGCCGACATCTTCAAGTACTGCAAGGCCGAGATCCCGAAGTGGAACACCATCTCGATCTCCGGCTACCACATGGCGGAGGCCGGCGCCTCGCCCGCGCAGGAGATCGCGTTCACCCTCGCCGACGGCATCGAGTACGTCAGGACCGCCGTCGCCGCCGGCATGGACGTGGACGACTTCGCGCCCCGCCTCTCCTTCTTCTTCGTCGCCCGTACGACGATCCTGGAGGAGGTCGCCAAGTTCCGCGCCGCCCGCCGGATCTGGGCCCGGGTCATGAAGGAGGAGTTCGGCGCCAAGAACCCCAAGTCGCTGATGCTCCGCTTCCACACCCAGACCGCAGGCGTGCAGCTCACCGCCCAGCAGCCCGAGGTCAACCTGGTGCGGGTCGCCGTCCAGGGCCTCGCGGCCGTCCTCGGCGGCACGCAGTCCCTGCACACCAACTCCTTCGACGAGGCCATCGCCCTCCCGACGGACAAGTCCGCCCGGCTCGCGCTGCGCACCCAGCAGGTCCTGGCCTACGAGACCGACGTCACCGCCACCGTCGACCCCTTCGCCGGCAGCTACGTGGTCGAGAAGATGACCGACGACGTCGAGGCCGCCGCGCTGGAACTGATGCAGAAGGTCGAGGAGCTCGGCGGCGCGGTCAACGCCATCGAGCGCGGCTTCCAGAAGAGCGAGATCGAGCGCTCCGCCTACCGCATCGCCCAGGAGACCGACAGCGGCGAGCGGGTCGTCGTCGGCGTCAACCGCTACACCATCGACGTCGAGGAACCCTACGAGCCGCTCCGCGTCGACCCGGCGATCGAGGCCCAGCAGGCCGAGCGGCTCGCGAAGCTGCGCGCGGAGCGCGACCAGGCGGCCGTGGACGCCGCCCTCGCCGAACTGAAGAAGGCCGCGGAGAGCGACGCGGGCACGGCCAACGTCCTCTACCCGATGAAGGACGCCCTCAGGGCCCGCGCCACGGTCGGCGAGGTCTGCAACGCGCTGCGTGAGGTCTGGGGCACCTACGTCCCGACGGACGCCTTCTAGACGCACGTCACAGCGGAGTGTCGTACCCACGTGCGACACTCCGCTCCATGCTGGGTGTCACCGATCTGCCGACCTATCTCGCGGGCCTCGTCCTCATCATCCTGCTGCCGGGGCCGAACTCGCTGTACGTGCTCTCCGTCGCCGCCCGCAGGGGCACCCGGACCGGGTACAAGGCCGCGGCCGGAGTCTTCACCGGCGACGCGGTGCTGATGACCCTGGCCGCGCTCGGCGCCGCCTCGCTGCTGCAGACCACGCCGCTCCTCTTCCTGATCGTGAAGTACGCCGGGGCCGGGTACCTGGCCTGGATGGCGTACGGGATGCTGCGGGCCGCCCGGGCGATGTGGCGGTCCCGCGGGGAGACGGACGCGGAGGGCCGGGTGGACGCGGAGGCGGCGGGGCCGGGGGAGCGGCCGTACCGCAGGGCGCTGCTCATCAGCCTCTTCAACCCCAAGGCGATCCTCTTCCTCATCTCCTTCTTCGTCCAGTTCGTGGACCCGTCCTACGCCTACCCGGCGCTGTCCTTCCTGGTCCTCGGCACGCTCCTCCAGCTCGGCAGCTTCCTCTACCTGACGACGCTCATCTTCGGCGGGACGCGCCTGGCCGCGGCCTTCCGCAGCCGCAAGCGGCTCTCGGCCGGGGCGACCTCCGCCGCCGGAGCCCTCTTCCTCGGCTTCGCCGTGAAGCTCTCGCTCAGCAGCGCCGCCTGACGCCGGGACGGCGGCGCTTGACCCTCACACCGTGTGAGGCCGTTCCGTAGGGGGCGTCATGTTCACCATCGGAGAGTTCGCCCGGCACGGGCGGGTGTCGGTCCGCATGCTGCGTCACTACGACGCCGTCGGACTGCTGCGCCCGGCCCGCGTCGACCCGCACACCGGCTACCGCTCCTACACGGCGGACCAGCTCGCCCGGCTCAACCGCGTCATCGCGCTCAAGGACCTCGGCTTCACCCTCGACCAGGTGGGGGCGATCCTCGGGGACGAGATCGGCGCGGAGGAGCTGCGCGGGATGCTGCGGCTGCGCCACGCCGAGCTGGAGGCGGCCGTCGAGGCGGCGCGGGCCCGGCTCGCCCAGGTCGGCGCGAGGCTCCGAGCCATCGAGAGCGAGGGACGCATGTCCACGCAGGACGTCGTCGTCAAGAAGATCCCCGCCGTCCGGACCGCCGAGCTGAGCGCCGTGGCCGCGAGCTTCGGCCCGCAGGACATCGGCCCGGTGATCGGGCCGCTGTACGAGGAACTGTGCGCCCGCCTGGAGGCCGCCGGGGTCACCGGCTTCGGACCGGCGATCGCCTCGTACGAGGACTCGGGCCGCGGGGACGGCTCGGTCCTCGTCCACGCCGGGACGACCGTCCCCGAGGGAACGGCCGTCGAGGGCGTGGAGGTGCGGGTGCTGCCCGGCATCGAGGAGGCCGCCACCGTCATCCACCGGGGCGCCATGGACGACATCCTGCCGACCGCCCAGAACCTGGCCGCCTGGATCGGCACCAACGGCTACCGGTCGGCCGGCTACGCCCGGGAGCTGTACCTGGAGGTCCCCCGGGACAAGGGCGCGTGGGTCACCGAACTCCAGGAACCGGTCACCCGCGCCTGACCGCCGGTGCGGGGCGGGGCCGGGACCCCCGCACGGGTTCCCGGCCCCGCCCCGCCCCGCGGCCCCCGCACGGGCCCCGGGCGGAGGGGTTCCGGTGTTCCCCCGCTACTTCCGCAAGGCCTTCCGCAGCCGCAGCGCGCGGCGCGCCAGGCGGCGGATCTTCGGGTGGCGGGGGACCGGGAGGCCGCCCGGCAGGTTCAGGACCGTCAGGCGGCGCAGGCCGAAGTGGTGGCGGGTGCGGTCCGCGAGGGGGCCCGAGAGGTGCCGTACCGCCGCCTCGCGCAGGTCCGGGCGGATCTTCGGCTGCATCGCGAAGCCGACGGCGCCCACCAGGTCGTTGAGAGCCGGCACGCTTTCCACCGGCTCCCGCACCGCCCCGGCTCCCTCCGCGTCCTCCAGCGGCGGGACGACCGCGTCCACGACGGTGAGCGGGATCCGGTTGCTGTTCTGGTACGGGGTGAGCCGTGCGAGCAGGCTCTCCGTGCCGACCCGGGCGACCGGCAGCCCGTAGAAGGTGTGCGCGGTGAGCAGCGCCGTGGAGAAGCAGCCCACCACCAGTGCCGGCCGCAGCTCGCGGAAGAGGACCTCGGCGAGGACCGGCCGGTGTTCCACGGTCAGCGTGGCGCCGAGCCGTTCCGCCTCCTGGACCAGGGCCCGGGACCAGGCGTCCGGTGCCGTCGGGTGCGGCTTGAAGACGAGCCGCCGGTGGCCGCGGGCGACGGCGCCGCGCACCATCCGCAGGTGCAGCTCCTCCTCCTCGGCGGGCGTCATCAGGTTCAGCGCCGCCAGGTACTGGCCGAGCAGCAGCGCGGCGCCCCCGTCCGGGGCCGGGGCGGCCGGCCCGCCGTCGCCGGCCAGCTCCTCCACGACCGAGGTGAACGCCTGGGACGGCACCGTCTCGGGCACCGCCCCGAACTCCGCGAGCAGCAGCGGTGACAGGCCGGGCACCAGATCGAGGTGGAGCAGCCGCCGCACCCGGCCGCCGATGAGCGGGTCGATCTTGTTGCGGGTCGGCCCGTAGCTCATCAGCCCGTCGGCGTAGACGGTGATCGAGGCGTCGGGGAGCAGCTGGGCGACGGCGAGCGCCGGGGTGACCTGGATCGACTCCACGGCGAGTTCGATCCGGTCGTCGCCCAGCCGCCACAGCTTGCGCAGATGCCGCTGGAGCAGCGGCAGGTCGCTCGCCCGGGGCGTCCAGCCGGCCGGGTGGAGCGGGGAGATGGTCTCGTTCCACGAGAGCACGGCGTCGAAGCGGTCGCGCAGGCGGGCGAAGCCCTCGGCCTCGTCGAGCGCCGGGGTGGTCTCGGGCACGGCCGCGTTGTTGGTGACGAGCAGCAGGCGCCGGTCGGCGGGGCCGAAGCGGCCGCTGTCGATCGCGGCGGCCAGGGTCACCGCGCCGTACAGGGTGGAGGCGCAGAAGATCTGCGTCGTCCGGGGAACGGGGCGGGAGGCCGGGGCCGGGTCCGGTGCCGGGTCCGTGGGCCGGTCGGCGCGCGAGGTGGTGTCCGGGTCCGTGGGCCGGTCGGCGCGCGAGGCGGTGTCCGGGGTCGTGGGACGGCCGGTGCGGGAGGTGCTCACGCCGCCACCTCCGCCGAGGCCGCGCCGCGTCCGGCCGTCGTCGCCGTCCCGGGCGGTGGCGGCGCAGGCGGTCCGGCGGGCGGGTCCAGCGGGCGCCGCCGGCGCAGCCTGCGCAGCAGCGCCGCCCGGTCCCCGCCCATCGCCTTCAGTGCCTCGTCGAGGACGTCCTGCGGCATGCGCCGCAGCGCGCCCGCGCTCATCCCGGTCAGCTGCCGGGCCACGTCCGGCTCGAATCGTCCGATCGAACCGATGTGATGGGAAATCACCGCGCAATAGGTGCGCACGGCTTTGGGGAGAAGCCGGTCGGCCTCCGGATCCTTCGCCGTTTCCTCGATCACCTGGTCGAATGCGCGAATGAAATCCAATTGCCGCACGTCACCGATCTGCGTGAGGGAGGTCGCCACCCCGCGCCGGTAGAAGACGCCCAGCTCGTCGAGGGCGGCGAAGGATTCCGCCTCGCGGTGCAGCCGCCAGATCCACGGCCGGTCCTCGGCCGTGCGCAGCCCGTACGGAAAGTGCAGCAGGCCCCGGTCCAGGAGCCGCCGGTGGTAGATCCCGGCCCAGGCGTACGGGTAGTCGACCGAGGTCGTCCGGTGCGCCGGCAGGATCGCGTCGCGGGGCCGCAGCACCTCGCGGCGGCGGGGGACCGGCACCCGGCGCACGCCCCGGTTCCGGCCGGTGACGGAGACGTGGTCGGTGCGCACGAAGTCGCAGCCCAGTTCCTCGGCGGCGGCGACCAGGCGGGCGTAGTAGCCGTGGGCGAGCCAGTCGTCCCCGTCGAGGAAGGTCACGTACTCGCCGCGGGCGGCGTCCAGGCCGGTGTTGCGGGCGGTGGCGAGGCCCTCGTTGCGCTCGTGCCGGATCAGGACCGCGCCCGGGAGCTCGCGCGCGGCCCGTTCGAGGAGCTCCGGCGTCCCGTCGGACGAGCAGTCGTCGACGAGCAGGAACTCGAAGTCCTCGCGGGCGTTCGCGCGCAGGGAGGCGAGGGTGTCGGGGGCGTATGTCTGCACGTTGAAGAACGGCACGACGACGGAGAGCTTGACCACGCGGCCGACGCTAGGCGCCGCATCCGGCATTCCCGCCGACCGGTGGGCGGATATTCGGTGAACACCAAGAGGCGGGCGCCTTAACCGCCTTTCCAGGTAAGGAAATCCGCCGCCCCGGACCCCTGGTCACGGGCCGCTTCAGAAGTCGGAGAGGCGCTGTTCACCCTTTGTTGTGGCCCAGTTGGGCCGAAAAGCGGAATGCCCTTCTAGCGTCCTCGGCGTGCCAGCAAGTACCAGAGAAGCGGTACGGGTCGCCGTGCTCGCCGACTCCGACACCCGGTGGAAATGGGGTGCGCTCACCGCGCGCCGCCTCGCCGGGACGACGGTGGAGCCCGCCGAACCCGCCGGATTCGTCCTGCGCGGCCGCGCCACCCCCACCGCCCGCCAGCTCGCCGAGACCGGGGCGGCCACGACCGCTCCGCGCGAGGTGACGGGAGCGGAGTTCCTGCGCGCCGTACGGGACGCCGAGACGCGCGGCGAGGGGTACGACGTCCTCGTCCTCGCCCTGGTCGGCGGCACCGTCCGGGCCGTCCTCCAGGGCCTGGCCGACCTGGCCCTCGCGCGCCGCCCGGTGATCGTCACCGGCTACGTCGGCGTCGTCTACGAGAAGCTGACCGACGGCCTGCTGCTGCGCCACGGCGCCGATGTCGTCCTCGCCAACTCCCGCCATGACGCCGAGCGTTTCCGGGCCGTCTACGAGGGCGTCGGCGCCGCCGCCGACGCGGTGGTCGAGGCCGCCCTGCCCTTCCTCGGCGGCGCCCCCTACACGCCCCTGGCCGGCCGGGACACCCTGGTCTTCGCCGCGCAGCCCTCCGTGCCCGCCACCCGTGCCGAACGCGCCTACGTGCTGCGCCGGCTGATCGGGCACGCCCGGCTCCACCCGGGCCGCGAGGTGCTGCTCAAGCTGCGCTCCAAGCCCGGCGAGCACACCACGCACCTGGAGGAGTACCCGTACCAGAAGCTGGTGCGCGATCTCGCCCCACCACCCAACTTCCGCCTGGTGTACGGACACATGGGCGAGATCCTGGACCGCACCGACCTGCTGGTCACCGTCTCCTCCACGGCCGCCCTCGAAGCCCTCCACCGGCGCGTCCCCACCGCGATCCTCACCGACCTCGGGGTCCGCGAGGCCCTCGGCAACCACCACTTCGTCGGCTCCGGCCTGCTCACCTCCTTCGACCGGCTCGACAAGGGCACCGTCCCCGAGCCCGACGGGACGTGGCTCGCCCGCCAGGGCGTCGCCTCCGACAGCCCGTACGAGGCCGCCTTCGACGCCGCCCGCGAGCGGGTCGCGGAGCTCCTCGCCCGGCCCTCGCTGCCCCCGATCACCCCCTACTACACCGCGGAGACGGCCCCCGGCTACCTGCCGGGCATCCTCGCCCGCCACCGCCTCGACGTCACCGCGCCCGAGCCCCGCGACAGCGGGCTGCGCCGGATCGTCCGGGAGGCGGCGCGCGGCGCGTACCGCCACGGCGTGCAGCGCGTGGCCCCCGTCGTCCGCCGCCTGGGAGAGCTCTGATGACGACCACCCCCACCGTTCTCGCCGTGATCCCGGCCCGGGGCGGCTCCAAGGGCGTCCCCGCCAAGAACCTGGCCGCCGTGGCCGGGGTCCCGCTGGTGGCCCGGGCCGTCCGCGCCTGCCTCGGCGCCCCGCCGGTCACCCACGTGGTGGTCTCCACCGACGACGCCGCCATCGCCGCCGCCGCCCGGACCGCCGGGGCCGAGGCCGTCCAGCGGCCCGCCGGGCTCTCGGGAGACACCGCCACCAGCGAGTCCGCCGTCCTGCACGCCCTGGACGCCTTCGAGGCCACCCACGGCCGCACCGCCGACGTGGTCCTCCTCGTCCAGTGCACGAGCCCCTTCCTCACCTCCGCCGAGATCGCCGAGGCCGCCGGCCGGATCCTCTCCGGCGCCGCCGACACCGCCTTCACGGCCGCCCCCTCGCACGGCTTCCTCTGGCGCGAGACCGACGGCGGCGCCGAGGGCGTCAACCACGACAGGGCCCACCGCCCGCGCCGCCAGGACCGCGAACCCGAGTACCTGGAGACCGGCGCCGTGTACGCCATGGACGCGGCCGGCTTCCGTACCCGCAAGCACCGCTTCTTCGGCCGCACCGCCCTCGTCGTCACCGACCCGGCCCGCGTCCTGGAGATCGACGACCCGCACGACCTGGCCCGCGCCCGGGCGCTCGCGCCCCTCCTCGACGAGCCGGTCACCCCGCGCTTCGACGACATCGACGCCGTCGTCCTCGACTTCGACGGCACCCAGACCGACGACCGGGTCCACCTCGACGCCGAAGGCCGCGAGTTCGTCTCCGCGCACCGCGGCGACGGCCTCGGCATCGCCGCCCTGCGCCGCGCCGGGCTGCCCGTCCTCATCCTCTCCACCGAGCAGAACGCCGTCGTCGCGGCCCGCGCCCGCAAGCTCAGGATCCCCGTCCTGCACGGCATCGACCGCAAGGACCTCGCCCTCAAGGAGTGGTGCGAGGCCGAGGGCGTCGACCCGCAGCGCGTGCTCTACGCCGGCAACGACGTCAACGACCTGCCCTGCTTCCACCTCGTCGGCTGGCCCGTCGCGGTCAGCAACGCCCACGACTCCGTACGGGCCGCCGCCCGCGCGGTCACCGTCACCCCGGGCGGCTCCGGCGCGATCCGCGAGATCGCCGGCTGGCTCCTCGGACCCGACCTCCACGTCCCCGCCGCTTCCCCCGGCGCCGTCCCCAACGCGTAAGGAACCCCCATGAACACCCGTCTGCGCACCCTCGGCAGCAAGACCGCCGGCCCCGGCCGGCCCGTCTACATCACCGGCGAGATCGGCATCAACCACAACGGCGACCTCGACAACGCCTTCGCCCTCATCGACGTGGCCGCCGAGGCCGGCTGTGACGCCGTCAAGTTCCAGAAGCGCACCCCGGAGATCTGCACCCCGCGCGACCAGTGGGACATCGAGCGCGACACCCCCTGGGGCCGCATGACCTACATCGACTACCGCCACCGCGTGGAGTTCGGCGAGGACGAGTACCGCGCCATCGACGAGCACTGCCGCAAGCGCGGCATCGACTGGTTCGCCTCCCCCTGGGACACCGAGGCCGTCGCGTTCCTGGAGAAGTTCGACGTCCCCGCCCACAAGGTGGCCTCCGCCTCGCTCACCGACGACGAGCTGCTGCGCGAACTGCGCGCCACCGGCCGCACGGTCATCCTCTCCACCGGCATGTCGACCCCGAAGCAGATCCGGCACGCGGTCGAGGTCCTGGGCAGCGACAACATCCTGCTCTGCCACGCCACCTCCACCTACCCGGCCAAGGCCGAGGAGCTGAACCTGCGCGTGATCCAGACGCTGCAGGAGGAGTACCCGAACGTCCCGATCGGCTACTCCGGCCACGAGACGGGCCTCCAGACCACCCTCGCCGCCGTCGCCCTCGGCGCCACCTTCGTCGAGCGCCACATCACCCTCGACCGGGCGATGTGGGGCTCCGACCAGGCCGCCTCCGTCGAGCCGCAGGGCCTCCAGCGCCTCGTCCGCGACATCCGCACCATCGAGACCGCCCTCGGCGACGGGATCAAGAAGGTGTACGAGTCGGAGCTCGGCCCGATGAAGAAGCTCCGCCGGGTCCAGGGGCTCGACGCCGCATGACCGCGCGGCTGGCGTTCGTCGAGAGCCCGGTCCAGCTCCTGAACGTCCTGGAGTGGGCCCACGCCCGGGCGGCCACCACCGCCCCGGCCCCCGGTCCGGCCCCGGCCGGCCCCGCCCAGGGAACCCCAGCCCCCACCAGCGCCACCACGGGGCCCGGTCCGTCCCCGGGCGCCGACGGGCTCACCGTCGTCGTCCTGTCGCCGACCGACCCGATGTCCCGGGGCCAGCTGCGCCGCATGGCGCAGCTGGCCCGGGACGAGGGGTTCACCGTGCACTGGCAGGAGGCCCGCGGCGGGCGCGGCGCGCTCGTGCGCACCCTGAGGCGGCTCGCCGGACCGCTCCGGGCGGCCGAGCGGGTGATCATCGGGGACCCGTTCTCCCGCTACGTCCAGCTGCTCCTGACCCTGTTCGGCCCCCGGCACCTCACCGTCGTCGACGACGGCACCGCCACCATGGAGTTCGCCGCCCAGCTCGGCGCGGGCGAACGCCTGGTCCGCTGGCACCGCAAGGGCCGGCTCGGCCCCCGCGAACTCGCCCTCGCCCCCGTCACCTCGATGGCCCGGCGGCGCCTCGCCCCCGGCAGGGCCCGTACCGTCGAGATCTTCACCTCGCTGCCGGTGGAGGCCCCGCCCGGCACCACCGTCACCGAGAACCACTACACCTGGACCCGCGCGCGCTTCGGGCCCCCGGCGCTGACCGGCGGAGCCGACCTGGTGGGGACCTCCCTGGTCGAGACCGGCGTCGTCGACGCCGACCAGTACCTGCGGGTGGTCACCCGCCTCGCCCGGACCCACGGCGCCACCCGCTACTTCGCCCACCGCCGCGAGAGCGCCGAGAAGCTGCAC
>NZ_JAPSIW010000829.1 GCF_031178505.1 Streptomyces sp.
AGGTGGTGGCGCACCGGCTGGACGCGCCGGTGATCCGGGGCGAGGCGGCAGGCGAGCCGCCGGTACTGGAGGAGTTCGAGAAGCCGATCCGGGCATCCATTCCGGCTCTGCCACCGGCCCCGCCGTGCCGGGTGGACCGGGAGGTGGAGGACGGCGACGTGCTGGAGTTCGGCGGCGGGGCGGTGGTGGTCGGGGTACCCGGACACACGGACGGCTCGATCGCTCTCCACCTGCCCGGACCGAGGGCGCTGTTCACCGGCGACGCGGTCGCCAACGTCGGTCAGACCATGCTGGGCGTCTTCAATACCGACCGCGCCCGGGCCATCGCGTCGCTGCGGCGGCTCGCCGAGCTGGACGTCGACACGGTGGTCTTCGGACACGGTGACCCGATCTCGGACGGTACGGCGACCGCCGCCTTGCGTGCGGCGGCTTCAGCGGTGTGAAGAAGAGGGCGGGCAGGTCAGCTCCGCCCACACCGTCTTGCAGGGGGCGGGACCGTCCGTCGTGCCCCAGCGGTCCGACAGGGCCTCCACCAGGAGGAGCCCCCGGCCCGACTCGGCTTCCGGCAGCGGTGGTTGGGCGGCGCTCGGCGGGTAGCGGTCCGTCCTCGCGTCCGTCACCTCGATACGGAGCGTGTCCGTGCCGGTGAGCATTAGAGCGAGGCGGAAGCTCCTGCCGGGCACGTGGCCGTGCAGCACGGCGTTGTTCGCCAGCTCGGCGACGACGTGCTCCGCGGTTTCGTAGGGGCGCTCCCAGCTGCGGAGTTGCTCCCGCGCCAGCAGCCGGGCCAGGCGGGCGCCTCTGCGGGTGGCGGAGAGCAGGACCGTGAACTGGTGCGTGGGGGACGGGGTCGGGACCCCGGTCGTTTGTTGGTTCACGTCACTCAGCGTGGCCGGGTGTGTGTGCCGTGAACAGTGGCTCGGGCCGTGCGTATCGCGTTTGTCCCACGCTTGTCCCGCGTTGTCTCGGCTGTCTTGGGTGACGTACGGGTACGAGTGCGCGTTGGACCTGGACGGACGTCGGAGGTGGGCGCGGTGGAAGCACGCAACGACGGTGTCGACGAACCCGGTTGGGATGTCGACCCCGAGGACGAGATCAGTGCGGCGGTCGAGATGGTCGGCCAGCACCTGAAGCTGCGGAGGGAGGCGGCGGGGCTCCGCGTCGCGGAGTTCGCCGACGCGGTCGGCTACGGGGAGGACATGGTCCGGAAGATCGAGCGCGGGGCGCGGATTCCTCGGCCCGAGTATCTGGACATGGCGGATGGGGTGCTGCGGGCGGAGGGGCTGGTCTCCGCGATGAAGCCGAAGATGCGGGAGGCCAGGTATCCGAAGAAGGTGCGGCAACTGGCGAAGCTGGAGGAGCGGGCGGTCGAGGTCTGCCTCTACAGCAACCACAACATCCATGGGTTGTTGCAGACGGAAGAGTATGCGCGGGCGCTGCTCGGTACATGGCGGCCCGCGCTGTCCAGCAGTGAGATGGAGCGGGCACTGGCGGCGCGCATGGCCCGGCGGTCCATCTTCGACCGTACGCCTTCCCCGGATCTCAGCTTTGTCCAAGAAGAGGTGACGCTTCGGCGCCCGATCGGAGGGAGAATGGTGCTGCGTCGGCAGCTCGAACGGCTGCTGGAGTTGGGGCAGTTGTCGAACGTCGAGATCCAGGTAATGCCGACCGACCACGTGGGTCACCCGGGAACGGCAGGCTTGATCGAGGTGCTCAAATTCGGCGACGGGACCGCAATGGGGCGTTCTGACGGTGCGTTCAACAGCCGCCCTGTCTCGGACCCGAAGCAGCTCCGTATCCTCGAACTGCGGTATGGCATCATCCGGGCCCAGGCTCTCCCGCCGCGGGAGTCATTGGCCTTTATCGAGCAAGTGCTGGGAGAGACATGATCCGCGAAGCCGCTGCTGGACCCGGTTCCGAGCTGCACTGGTTCACGAGCAGTTACAGCAGCAGCAGCGACCCCAACGACTGCGTCGAAGTCGCCCTGGACTGGCGCAAGAGCAGCTACAGCGACAGCAACGAGTCCGGGGACTGCGTAGAGGTCGCGCAGGGCTGGCACAAGAGCAGCTACAGCAGCAGCAGCGAAACAGACGACTGCGTCGAAGTCGCCGCCCCCACCCCCCACACCATCCACATCCGCGACTCCAAAACCCCCACCGCCCCCCACCTCACCGTCACCCCCGCCACTTGGACCCGCTTCCTCGCGGACGTACGACCAACGGCCCACTGAACCCCCGCCTCCGGACAGGGGCAAAACCACGCCACGCCTCTTACCCTGAGGCGCATGACCGACACTGGCGTCGCCGCCGAGACCACCGCACCGCCCCGCCCGGAGGGCCCCGGCGTCCTCGGTAAGCCCTATCGCGCCCTCAGCATCGGCATCGTCTCCGTCGTGTTGCTGATCGCCTTCGAGGCGACCGCCGTCGGGACCGCGATGCCGGTCGCCGCGCGGGAGCTGGACGGGGTCTCGCTCTACGCCTTCGCGTTCTCGGGGTACTTCACGACCAGCCTCTTCGGCATGGTGCTCAGCGGGCAGTGGGCCGACCGGCGTGGGCCGCTCGGGCCGCTGGCGGGCGGCATCTCGCTCTTCGCGGCGGGGCTGCTGCTCAGCGGGACCGCGAGCGTGATGTGGCTGTTCATCGCGGGACGCGCCGTGCAGGGGCTCGGCGGCGGGCTCGTGATCGTCGCGTTGTACGTCGTCGTCAGTCGGGCGTATCCCGAACACCTCCGCCCCGCCATCATGGCGGCCTTCGCGGCGAGCTGGGTGGTGCCGTCGGTCGTGGGGCCGCTGGTGTCCGGGACCGTCACCGAGCACCTCGGGTGGCGGTGGGTCTTCGTCGGCATCCCCGTCCTCGTCGTCGTGCCGCTCGCCCTCGCGCTGCCCGCGATCCGGCGGACCGCCGCCGGGCCCGTCGACGCGTCGGCG